>CAYTWG010000070.1:0-10452 GCA_964442005.1 uncultured Bacteroides sp.
TGAAGTTGCGGATATCCTCGCGGAGCTGCTCGACCATTTCCCAACGGGTCTTGCCAACCATAATGTTGTCGCCATCGAGACGCTTGGCATAGTTGTGGTCAAACGCAGCCTTCATAGGCTTGATTGCCTCAAGTTCTTCCTTTACGGGATAAATATCTTTTTCTTTAAGCACCTCGCAGTTGATTGCCGACTCGTAAGCGTTTGCAGGATAAACATCCCATGCGCCGAAAACAATATCGTTAAGATCAGCAAGGGGTATAATCTCGTTATATTTGAGATACTTCTTGTCAGCACCTTCACCTACACGGATTTTGTCATACTGAGTCATTGAACCTACAGGCTTGGCAAGACCTTTGCGAGCCATCAATACACCGGTCATGAATGTGGATGTCACTGCACCCAGACCCACAACCAACACGCCGAGTTTACCCTCGGCTTTCTTTACATTTGTCATAATAGTCTATTTATATACGTTAGAGTTATTCCTTCAAAATAAAACGTTCCGGCAACGTGCATGACGGACACATTGCCGGAAACGCGGTGTAAAGGTAGACATACTTTTCCAATTGCAAAATTATTTGTAAGAAATAATTTGTTTATTTTTGTGAAATTATACTAAAAATATGGCTATATATTAAATTTAGGTTAATATCAGTTGTGTGGACACTATTTTATGATAACGTATGTTAATCATGCTTGAACAAAAAAGTGCTTCAAAAAGACTTGAAGCACCCGAAAAATAACGTTTCGTTGACCTGTGCCATCAACTTATATATGCTGCATAGGCATCCATAAACCGACGGAAGAACCGCAACCGCATCAGGACACACTCAAAAATCAGTGTGCCGATCAGCGCACATGCAATACCTGAGATCACATCGATGATATAATGATGAGAGGAGTAAACGGCGGTGAACCATATACCGAGAGTGATGACTGCAAACAGCACTCTCACCCAGTTGCTGACGCGTGCCTTGAGAGAATATATAAAAGCTATGAGCATATAAGCCGAGTGAAGCGACGGGAGCGCGGCAAAGACATTGGAATTACGCGAATACAAACCGTGAAACACATTCCAGCCCGTCATCTCGTCAAAGCGACCAAGCCCGGCGACCTCACCTGGAGTCCCTTGTATAAAATCAAATCCGTGGCTCGCCACATACCACGGCGGAGCAGCCGGATGCACATAATAGAACGCAAACCCGAGTAGATTGACAAAAAGAAACACAAGCGAGAAATGAAGATAGACCCGGCGCTGTTTCACAAGATACAGCCACAGACCGAAGAGAATGGGGACAGGCACCCAGCAGAGATAAAACACGCCTGCAAAGAAGTCCATCAGACGGCAATTGTGGATGCCGAAAAATTCATTGGGGGTGAGGGTCCCGACTGCCGTAGTGATTCCGAAAAGTGATTTTTCAGAATTGTAAAGCCCCTCGATGTCTACCGGATTGACCTCATAATTGGGAACAATGTTCATCCAGTCATAGGAGATTCCAAACACGATAAACGGCAAGAGCGCCACCACAAGCTTGCGCGTGGACACGTTGAGCAGAAACAGCAGTGCAATCAGAACAGCGAGCAACGGATGCTCCGGACGAAACCCTACACACACGGCTGTGACCGCGAGCCACGTGACAAGACATATCGTCAGCACAACAGCCTCACGTGCCGATGGCATTTTTATCAAGCCGCCTTTCATATCTCGCCGCGGTCTTTCTTTGAAAGTTCTTTCCAGCAGTGACGGATGCGGGCAAATGCCGTGATGTTGGCAAACACAGCGATGACAGCCATTCCGCCTATAAGGATATATAGCGCGTTGAAAGTATCGACGGGAACACTCTTGCCGACAATGCCGGTCACAAGTGCGGCAAGACTGGTGATGACAACACGTTCGGGACGCTGCATCAGACCCACCTTGCACTCGATGTCAAGCCCCTCGGCACGTGCTCTTACGTAGCTCACCATGATTGAACCGATAAGAGCGATAAAGGTGATGAGCGCACCCATCTCGCCGAGCCAAGCGCTGTCACCCGAGGAACCTACCTCAAGCAGGTAGAAGGTGATGCCACCCAGAGTGACAAGCTCGCTGTAACGGTCAAGCACAGAATCATACATGGCACCGAATGTCGACTTCATGTTACCGATGCGCGCCACCTGTCCGTCAAGCATGTCAAACACCGAGAATAGAATCAGGATGCCGCCACCCCAACCGATCCAGCCAAACTGAAGCTGCTCGCTGTCGGCGCCGAGTTCACGACGATGGATAATTCCGGCGTAGACAAACATCGCTGCGGCTATGAGATTTCCGAGAAATCCGATGGTTGTGACAATATTGGGTGTGACACCCATCTTTATCAACAGTCTGACAAACGGATTGATGACACAATATATGCCTTGCTGGAGACTGTCGCGGGTCTTTTTGAAAAATGCTTTTGTTCCCATTTTATTGTAATGTTGTTTTATGCGGTTATATTATATACTACGTTATTTCTTATTCCGGCGGGGAATTATAAATGCGAGTCCGTCGACAAATCGGTCGGCATAGGGGTCGAAACGCGGTTGCGGCTTATACACAAAATTCTTCTGCATCAAGAAGTTCCATGCAAGCGAAACAACAAGTGACACTACGATACGCGCCACGGCGAAACTCCCGACATTGGTGAAGCCCCACGACTCGAGAAGGTGCCACTGATCAAGCAGCGACGACAGCAGCTTGGTGCCCACGGTGTTAAAGGCAACGCTACCCAACCATATCATGAGATATTTGACAGCAACAGCCTTGACCGAGCAACCCTGGGCACGGAACGTGAACCTATAGTTGATACAACAGTTGACAATTCCTCCCAGAACGGCACCGACAGGGGTGGAAAGCCACTCTGACACGCCCATCGCCACAAGCCCGATGCTGCTGCCCATGTCGACCCATGAGGCGATCTGAGACGACAGCGACGACCTAATGAAGGTGAAAACACCCTTGCCGTATAGAAATTTATCTTTTATCTTTTTAATAAAACCCATTTTTGTAATATCAATTCTGATTTTACCATTACCGTCTATCTGGGGCGGCGCTTTTTAATTTCTCCCATGACAGCCTTGGCGATTGCCGTGGCGGCGGCAGCCCTGCACGGTGCAAAACTGGGCCAGTCATTAAAATCGATAAGCGTGATCTTACCCTCACTGTCGATAATGGCATCTCCACCGTAGACAATCAGACCGAGCTCCTCGGCGGCAAGTGTACAGAGTTCCTTAATCGCCTTCTCGGTTTTCTTCATCTCCTCGGGAGTGTGCTTGTGATGCTCGATGTCAAAGGGATAGTACCAGTAGAAAAACGGACTGCCTATGACTCCGTAAAACTTCACGAGGTCGCCCTTGAGATGACGGCTGATGACGGCTCGCTTGATGCCACGGAGGAAATATTCCTGAAGGACTTCCTGAGCCTCTTCAGGCTGACGGACATAGGATACATCTTCCTTGTGCATCGCATAGTTGTCGCCGCGCTTTATCCAACACTGCGTGAAACGCTTCTTGACAAGCTCCCCTTTGATAACCTCGTCGGTGCTGACAATAAGGCTCTCGGGATAGGGAATATTACTTCCGACAAGTATACGGGTCTGCCGCTCACGGGTGCAGTTTTCGATACCGTAAGCCGAGTTAATCACAATCGAGCCGTTATCCTCCATCAACTGAAGAATATCGGTCGAACGTCGCTCGCGGCACATATTGATGACAATATCCTCGTTCACCTTACCGGCGATGAGCTGCTCCTCGCTGTAAAGCGTGACTTCACATCCGCGTTTACGCAACTGCTCGGCTACCGAGCTAAGAATATTTGCGTCGTTACCGATGTGATTTGGGGAGTAGGCGCCTGCCCTCATTATTGCGGCTATCTTGATATCTGCCATTATACTTTATTCACAATTTAGACGGCAAAGATAATAAAAAATCTTAAATAACTTTCCCGCGCCGCTACCATAAATGTCCGTAACTCGCAAAAGCGACCAACTTTATCGCCTATAGTACAAAATATCGCCTCATAGCCGTCACGACCCGCCTGAACACATCTCGACCAATATGCAAAAAAGGAAGCAACCGACGGGTCACTTCCTTTCCATATCATTCTGACTGAGCTATAAGAGTAGTCACGGAATCGCTACCTTGAAGGGGCAATCTCCGACGAGAACTATATAGACTCCGGGAGTTAACGGGGTGAACATTGCATGTTCCTGTCCGGCAAATGATGCGACAAGCTGTCCGGTCAAGTTGTAGACGGCAACATGCAGCGACAACGGATTGTCGATAACGATGGTGTTGCCTGTCACACAGACCGCAGACGCTGACGCTTCGACAGCCGATATACCGGCGGGATCGGTCACATAAACGCGGGTGCTGTAAGGACTGTAGAGGTAGCGGGTGCCGTCGCTACTGATTCCGACCGTGCGAACGGCATAGCAGATGCGGTCGCCGGCAGGACAATCAAGCCCCGACACGTTAAGCGAGTTATGAGCTGTCACTGCCGATGATGCCATACGGCTCACTGTCACACCCTCCTTGACATTCTGGAAAGCCTTGAGATCATCGATATATACATTGCCCGAGCCGGTGGGAATGATTGCGATAATGGAACTCTCGGTCCCGCCGCGCAATGATGCACTCACCGTGCGCCAGTTTTTCGACAGATCAGACACGACCATCTCGTCGACAAGTTCATAATCGCCGTGATCTCTTACGTAAAGTGCCACAACGACACCGGTGCGGGTGTCATCGTTCTTTGCCTTGAACGACACTGACACTT
Source organism: uncultured Bacteroides sp. (assembly GCA_964442005.1). Taxonomy (GTDB): domain Bacteria; phylum Bacteroidota; class Bacteroidia; order Bacteroidales; family Muribaculaceae; genus JAAVFS01. Next base: position 4,796 of record CAYTWG010000070.1, read on the forward strand.
TGCCACCGCTCGAGGTAAGGTCAAGCAGGGGAGACTCAATCTGGGCTGCATATCCCAGCAGCGCAAAGGCTCCCTGAATACCAACACAACCGTCGGCACACTCGGCACAGCCAAAGAACCAGCCGGGGAGCTCGTCAAACGCAATGTCAATTTCGTCAGACTCATCATCGGCACTGACAAAACCGAAATCGGTATCAATCAGATAGAAACGTTCATCATCAACGGGAGTGTGCTCGTAGTAAGTCTTGACTTCATAACAGTAGGCACCCGGGACGGCATCCCATTTAGCCTTGAAACCGGTTGCATCGATATACTCGGCAACAACATTGCCGGGAACGGCAATGCCTTCAATGACAAGGGGATTGGAATAGGGCGACGAACCGTCAGAACCGACGGCACGAACCTGCACTCGATAGCCCGACCAATCAACAGGGAGATTCTCAAATCTATAGCCAGTAGCTGTCGTGGAATGGATGTCGCCTACCTGTATAAGATTACCGGCAAGGTCGACGGTCGACAATCTTACCTCATAGATCTCGGCTCCGTCGACAGCGTCCCAGTACACATTAAATGACGACCCGTCGAAATTATCGTAGACTACGTGATCGGGCGAGGATATCGCCGGATCGGGTATCTCGACAACGATATCATCGATGTAGGCAGGAAGGGACGTGGAGGGATCGGACGGATTTACGGCACGAAATGCAATATAATCGTTGCGCACACCGCCGGTGAAAGTACATGTTATCGTCTGCCACTGATCGGAGAGTGCAACATCATATTGTGCCGACAGGCGCTGATGCTGCACATAGGCTACACCGCGCTGTGAACCGGAAGAAAGGCGCATACGGAATGTCACGCGGAACTCGCCGCCATTGCGCGACAGGTCGACATCCGGTGTAAAAATAACGCCTTTCTTGCCGAGATAGGCTACCCCACCCGCTTCATACACGTCTACGCCCTGCCATCCGGGTGACTGTGTCTTGGTATCGGGTATCACCTGAAAACTGTCATTGACAGGAACGATCGTAGGCGCGCCCTCACGACCGCCGACAAAGAGAGAGAAATCCTCAGAAAGGATGGTCTTGTAGGGTATATCGTCAGTACGCGACACATTGCTGACACACGGAACCTGACTGACGGCTTTGGCAACCGCGCCGACCACAGGGGCGGCTACGGGCGACGCAGAAACACCGCTGAAACAGCCGTCGGAAAATCCGGCGGCTGTCACGGGCAGCATTACTAAAGATGCAAAAGAGGTTATAATGAGTTGTTTCACAATTCAAATTATTGCTAATTACTATTTAACAATTACTTTGACGCTGTCGGTGCCTGCTTTGACAAGATAGATACCGGCATTGACCGGAACCGTTGTCGCAGACGGACATGCGGGAGCGACAAACACACATCGACCATCGACGGTGTAGACAGCGACATGCTCGCCGGCATAGCCTTCAACGACAATCGCATGACCGACGGCTCTGACTGTCTTGGCGGCTGCATCAACTGTATCGACACCGCCCATAACGGTAGCAACGGCGGTGTTGGAGAAACTATACTCGGTGCCGTCGACAACGGTTGTCACATTGTAGGTATAGTCACGCAGATCAAGTCCGTCATGAGTGAACGATGTCTCGGCAAGATTGTCGGCAACCTTCTCTCCATCGGCATAGACATTGTAGCTGAATGTCGATTTTTCATTGATGACAGGAGTATAGTCGATGTCATCGAGCATGATGCCAAACACGTCGGCGCTCACATAGTGAATAGCAAAGTAACGGGCGTCGTCGGGAAGCACATAGGCTTTACCTTGCCACTTCATCTCGGTAGCAGTACCGGTCTCAAGAACTTTAAACGCTGAGGGCTCATTGGTGGTAGTCGAGTAGCATACCTCATAACGCTCGGCAAACTGAGCATAACCTACGACGCTGACATAGAACGAAATGACAGTACCGGGCTTGACCTCAGGAGAGATGAGCCAGTCATCAGCTTTAGAACCGTCGTTGGGGCAGAAGGCAACCAGATACTGATTACCACTATGGGGGGTGTAATTTTCCTGTACCAGTTTGTTGCTCAGATAGTCAGGATTGGTCACCATAAATGCCTTGGGCTTGGTGGCTCCGTCAAAAACACACTGATCGTAGGAGTAAGTCACCTTACCGTCTCCGTCGACATTCTTGAACTGACCGATATATTTTCCATAATGGAACGGAGCATAGTCCTCAAAGTCATCAAGACCGGTCAGTTTGATGTCGGGCTTGCTCCATGAGAGATTGACAGCTCCACCCTTGGCATCGGCGACAGCCGTGAGGTCATCGACAATAGGCTTGAGACCCTTGATGATGGCAAGGTCTGTCTCGGCAAAGTCATTGACAGGATTCTCATCAGCAACGTCGACAAAAGCCTTGACAGTGTACTCGCCAAGGATATCGGCAGTTGCCTCGATAGTGAATGTCACAGTAGCGAGCTCTTCGGGAGCAAGGCTATCGGCAACATCGGGACGGAGGGTCTTGCTTTCAATCAGATTATTATCGGCATCGGTGACCTCAAAGATGACTTCGGGCGTTGCAACCGACTCCTTGCCGACATTCTGTATAGTGGCTGTGAACTCAGCGCAGTCACCGACCTGAACGCCATCGGCAGGACCGTCGAGCGATATCACGGCGACGTCGTTGTAAAGGAGTTCGGAGAAAGTGTAGCGTGAGATAAAGATGTTCTGAGTATCAATATCGGTGAACTTAGTGTCAAAATAAACACTTACCCACTTGCGATTGCCGAATTCGGCAGGAAGAACAAACGTAATGTCAGTCCAACCCTCGCCGCAGTCGCCATTGATTGAACCAATTTTCACGGGCTCAACACCGTATGCCGTAGCATAGACATCAGTTGCCGGATAGATGGCGTTGATGAAAGTGTTGATCTTGAATTTGACTTCGGAAATTCCCTCGGTAGAGAATTTGGGGAATATGAATCGTCCCATACCCGGTTCGCCGTAACGTATAAATGCCCAGATGGCTTTTGCGTGATCTACGGTGATATCAGGATAGTTGGGATCAGCCGTCTCAAATATCGCACCAAGGTCATAGAGGCGGAAATCAGCTGCATAGAGATATCCGTCCTCCGAGCTATCAATGGACAGGGGCTGATAGGCGAGTCGCCCGCCGGCAAGCGTCTCATCAAGAGGGAGACGATGGGGCGTACCGATTATTCCCTTAACACCGGCATAACCTTCATCACGACCGGCAAGATTGCGGGCTGTAATCATAAAGCGCTCTTCACGCATCGATGTACCAGCCGGAAGAGTGTAGTCGTAAGAGAATGTACCGGTAAGATCGATACCGTCATCATAAGTCTTGTCATCGCTGTCATAGCGAGATATATTGTAGATCACAGAAGAAGGATCAACGTATCCGCCATTAACGCCGGTCTCATCAGCAGTCCACTCAATGTGGAGACTGAGATTGTCGTCGCTGACGGTAGCTTTCGCAACCGGTATACGGGGTTTGTCGACACCGGTATATACACTCTTGGAGATGCCGGTACCGGTACCGTTGGCATTCGAGGGCACAACAGAGATTATATTATATCCCTGGACGGTATTTACAGCTACTTCTTTCACTTCGCCGGGCTGACCATAAACCGATTTCTCGTCGACAGAAGAAATAACCTTCACGCATACGTCACCTGTCAACTCGGTGCCGGCAATATTAGTGTCAGGTATTTTAAACGAGACATTGGCGCTCAACGCCCCCTTATCGGCAGGTGTCACCGTCACGTCAAGGAGCTTTGACGGGATATTGATGGAATTTTCGGTAAGAGTAACAGAAATGTTCTTAATCATCAGTTTATAATGATCTTTCTCTGACGTTGCTTTTACAGCGATATAATAATTACCGGCTTCTTTTATTCCCACCGGGATGTTGTGAGTGATCCACTCCGAGTCATTGACAAGAGAACCCGACTCATAAAGAAGAGTCATTTCAGAGGGGTCGGTAGTCTTGCTGATATAGACTTCAAACGACTCGGTATCGCGGCTGCTGCCTACCATAGCATCGACTGAAACATTGTAGGCGTGCTCGGTGTCATTAAACTCAATGAGCGGTAGAATCACATAATCATCGGCATCAAGATGATAAGACGAGTAGAAATATACCAGCGCCTCTTTATCGGAATCGTAGTTCCACACACCGGTCTGGAAAGTTCCACGGTCAAACTCGTCGCCGTTGTTATCAATTATGACAAGTTGCTCGGTCTCTTCAAGGGTGGGAACGATAGTAAACGGTACGGTCTTCACTACCGAGGGATCATCACCGCCGCTTTCTGCAGCATAGGCTGTCACCACGACGTTCTTCACGCACAACTCGTGCTGACCAATCTCACTATCTTCGGCGGGAGAAGCGACCTTGAGCGCAACATAATATGTACCGGAAGCCTTTACTTTAAAACGAGCGGAACTTAAGGTCGAAAACGACGTCGCAACGACGTTCTCAGAAGAAACTTCGGTCAACGATGCTGCATCAGCCGACTTACCGTAATAGAATCCGATGGTTTCGCGCCAGCGGTCATCACCGCGCTGCACATCAGCTGAAATTTCGTATTCTCTACCGGTCTCAAGCTGCATAGCCGGGAGAACAAGATAGTCGTCAGCGTCAGTATGGGCGTCCAGCCAAGCCGAGTACCGTACATAGGGACCATATTTATAGAAACGCCATGTACTATTGTCAGCATTATTGTCAATTACCGTACAGCTGTTAAACTCATTTTCGGTTGCGAGAGCGAGTGTAAAGATATCTTCCTTCTCGGCAACAGGGGGAGTTACCACACCGCCACCTTCATATTCGGTCAGCACAAGCTTGTTGACATGCAATTCAAGATATCCTGCCGACGCACTGAGCTTCGGTGAATTGGCATGCAAAGCAATGCAATATGTACCGGAAACAGGAACAGAGAAACGGTCAGACTTATAAGAGCCGAATCCAGTTGTAATAATTTCAACGGACGAAACCTCTGAAAGCGTTGCCGCATCAGTTCCGTAACAGAACCCCATAGATGCGGTGAAGTCAGAACTCTCTTCCTTACAAGCCGATGCAGTCATCGAGTATTCTTTACCCGCCTGAAGTTCCACCCCGGGCACAATCAGATAGTCATCACTTGCGACACCGTCAAAAGCATAGATGGCATGGCGGGTGTAAGGACCGTATTTGTAGAAAGTCCATTTGCCCGGAGTATTGTTTACAACAACACAGGAGTTGAACACATCCTGTGATGACAGATCAACAGAGAGAATCTCATTACCTTCATCATCTGCGGCAGTAACCATATAGCTATCGGTCTTCAGCGAATGAGACACAGCATAGGTCGTCGCAGCAAAGGCGCACAGAGATAAAGTCCCAAGCACGCCAATAAACTTACCTTTAATCTGGAAAAAATTCATGTAATATAATTTAATGTAAATATATGCTGATTCAAATATTATCAATAATACGCAAAGTTAACAAAAATCCAAACAATGTCAACAATCTAACGCCTATAAATCACAAAATGAAACAAAATCACAACAATTTATATCCCCATGTATAATTATACATTTTCAAACGGCATAAAAAAAAGCCGCCCGACATCGTTTGTATGTCGGGCGGCTTCGTGATAGGGGGCGG
>CAYTWG010000071.1:0-10170 GCA_964442005.1 uncultured Bacteroides sp.
CCCACAACGTGAGAGTGGGTCTGCGCACAGCCGAACTCATAAAGATGAATGTAGGCTCGGCATTGACCGAACTTGAAAATCCGCCGGAGGACTATATCGTTCATGGTCCTAATCAGATGACCGCTCTCCCGATGGAAATTCCCGTATCATATCAGGAAGTCAGCCATTGCATCGAAAAATCAATCTCAAAGATTGAAGCAGCCGTGCTCGGAGCCCTCGAGCAGACTCCTCCTGAACTTTATGCCGACATCGTGCGCAACGGTATCTGGCTTGCCGGCGGCGGCGCCCTTCTGCGCGGCCTCGACAAGCGCCTGACCGACAAGATCGGTATTCAGTTCCACATCGCTGAGGATCCGCTGAAATCAGTAGCTAAAGGCACCGGCGTGGCTCTGAAACATATCGACAGTTTCTCGTTCCTCATACGATAATACAAAAAAGGAGAGTAGGCACCGGTGCGCAACCTGTTCAACTTTCTGGTCAAGTACAGTGCATGGTTTGTGTTCACATTCTATGTCATTGTCAGTTGTGTGCTTCTGTTTGACCGTAACCCCTACCAGCATCATGTCTACATGACATCGGCTGGCAAGGTCGCGTCGTCGGTCTACGAAGCATCCAATAACGTCACGTCCTACTTTCATCTTCATGACATCAACGAGGACCTCCAGCATCGCAACGCTTCACTTGAAGCTGAGGTCATCTCGTTGCGACGCCAACTCAGAGAGTACAACGAACTGATTTACGCCGACACGATGATTGTTGCCGAGCCGTTACGGCAATATGATTTCATCATCGCCCATGTGATCAACAACAGCATCACCCATCCTTACAACTATATTACTATAGAAAAAGGAAGTCTTGACGGCATAAAGCCTGAGATGGGAGTCGTGGATCAAAACGGCGTTGTCGGTGTAGTCAATATCGTGGGACCGCACAATTCGCGGCTCATATCACTGCTTAACCCTGATTTCCGACTATCGTGCAAGATTCTCGGCAGTGATGTTTTCGGCTCTCTTGTCTGGGACGGCAAAAATCACGAAGAAGCAATCCTTGAGGAATTACCCAAACATACTGTATTTCAGCCTGGAGATACCATCATAACCAGCGGATACTCGGCTGTATTCCCTGAAGGAATCCCTGTCGGCATCGTTAAAGAGAGCCTTAAAAACCACGATGATAACTTCTTCACTCTCAGAATAAAATTATTAACCGATTTTTCAAAACTGAGTACAGTAAGAATTATCTCCAACGAGATGCTTGATGAAATAAAAGAAATCGAAACCGACCGCTCACCATCTAACAGTTATAACCGATGACAAAGACATTTTTGCAATTCATCCTGCTATACATTGTAATGGTGCTTGCTCAGGTGATCATATTCAATCACCTGTGTCTGTTTAATGTCGCTATCCCGCTGGCATTCATCTATTTCATATTGCGGCTACCGGTATCGCTCGGCATCAACTGGGTCATGACCGTGTCTTTTATAATGGGACTTACCATTGATATATTCTCTGACACTTTAGGAATGAACGCTCTCGCTTGCACCCTTTTAGCCGTGATGCGGCTTCCGGTGTTACGCCTTTATTTCCCACGAGAAGAGGACTTGACCGATCCCCGTCCATCGACTAAATCGCTCGGTCTGGGTGTCTACATCAAATACGCCATGTCAATGTCAGTCATCTACTGCACATTGTTCTTCATCATCGAGGCATTCACCTTTTTCAATCCGCTTAAGCTCGTGCTCCGTATCGTCACAAGCAGTTTGCTCACATTCCTCTTTCTTCTATGTATTGACAGTTTAATAACCCGACGAAGTGAGAAAAGACTATAATCTTGAAAAACGCAAATATGTAATTGGCGGCTTCACGGTGATTATAGCCCTTATATATCTTATACAGCTTTTCAATATCCAGCTCAATGATGACAAATATAAGGACTACGCCGACAACAACGCCTTCCTGAAAAAGACCGTCTATCCGTCGCGCGGACTCATCTTTGACCGCAACGGAGAACTGATTGTGTTCAATCAGCCTGCCTACGACGTGATGATGATACCGCGTGACGTGCAGCCATTTGACACGCTTGACTTCTGTAACACACTAAGCATTACCCGCGAACAGTTTGACCGCCGACTCGCCGACATGAAAAACGGAGCCGGCTACTCGTCATACACGCCACAGACCCTGATAACACACCTGTCGGCACAGGACTACGGACGCCTCCAGGAGAAACTATATCGGTTTCCGGGATTTTTCATACAAAAACGCATCCTCCGGCAATACAACCACAAGACGGCAGCTAATGTCCTCGGCAACATACGCGAGGTGTCACCTGCCGACATCGAGCGCGACCCATACTATCAGCGCGGTGACTATTGCGGCGACCTCGGTATAGAAAAAAGCTACGACACAGCTCTGCGTGGTATAAAGGGGACAGAAATACTGATACGCGACGCCCACGGGCGCATCCAGGGGCGCTATCAGGACGGTGCGTTTGACGTTGCACCTATTTCGGGTAAAAACCTCAAACTTAGCATAGACCTTGAGTTGCAGCAGTATGCCGAGAGCCTGATGGTAAATAAAATCGGTGCCGTGGTAGCGATTGAGCCCAAAACGGGCGAAATACTCTGCATGGTGTCAAGTCCAACTTATGACCCGACACTCCTTGTCGGTCGACAGCGAGGAAACAACTATCAGGCACTCGTCAACGATAAATATAAACCGCTCTACGACCGTGCCCTTATGGCGGCATTCCCGCCGGGCTCTACATTCAAACCCGGACAAGGGCTTATTTTGCTTCAGGAAAATATCGTTAATCTGTCGACGGCTTACCCCTGCTACCACGGATTCATATCGGGTGGGTTGAAAGTAGGATGCCACGGTCACGGGTCGCCGATACCGCTCAAACCAGCGTTACAGACATCATGTAATGCCTATTTCTGCTGGGGATTCAAGGGATTGATTGACAAACGCTCAAAATACGGCAATCCTGCAAACGCATTTGAGGTATGGAAGAACCACCTTGTTTCAATGGGCTACGGCTACCGTTTAGGGGTCGACTTGCCGAGTGAAGGTCGAGGGTTCCTCCCCAATGCAAAATATTATAACAAGATTTACGGCGAAGGGCGTTGGAGCGCCAATACCATCATATCGGTCTCTATCGGGCAGGGCGAAGTGCTCGCTACACCGTTACAGATAGCCAATCTGTCGGCAACAATAGCCAATCGCGGATGGTTCATAACTCCCCATGTCGTAAAAGAGATACAGGACTCAACTCTTGACAGCCTGTACACCACACGCCGCTACCCCACAATCGACCGGCGTCACTATGTGGATGTCGCCGAGGGTATGCGCATGGCTGTCACCGGTGGTACTTGCCGACTCGCCAACCTGCCCGACATAGAGGTATGCGGCAAAACCGGTACGGCACAGAATCCCCACGGTAAAGACCACTCGGCATTTATCGGTTTTGCTCCGTACAACGATCCTCAGATTGCCGTCTGCGTATATGTCGAGAACGCCGGATTCGGTGCGGCTTATGGCGTGCCTATCGGCAGTCTCGTAATCGAGAAATACCTCAAACGTGAAATAGCCCCTGAACGTAAATATCTCGAACAGCGCATGCTCGAGTCTAACACCATTATTTACAGTGGAGTCAAGAAACACTAATCAATCAGCCCTACGAGGCATCGACTGGTTCACCGTAATCATCTATGCCCTGCTCGTGATTGCCGGAGCAATAAGCATATACGCGGCAAGCTACGACTTTGACAATGCAAGTATATTTGATTTCAATGAGTTTTCAGGGAAACAGATAAGGTGGATCGGGCTGTCGTTCCTGCTCGGATTTGTGCTGCTGCTCATTGATGCCCGCATGTATGAAACATACGCCTACCCTATTTATGTGGCGATGATGTTGCTGCTGGTCGTGACTATTTTTGTCGCGCCTGACATCAAGGGGTCTCGCTCGTGGCTTGTGTTCGGACCGATGAGTCTGCAACCTGCCGAGTTTGCTAAATTTGCAACGGCACTCGCACTCGCCAAACTATTCAGCGGTTATAATTTTACATTAAACGCCAAGATGTCAAACTATGTGAGGGCTCTTATTATCATTTTCCTCCCTATAATGTTGATTCTTGCGCAGCATGAAACAGGCTCGGCTCTCGTATACCTCTCACTTTTTTTTGTGTTGTACCGCGAAGGGATGAGTGGAATAATACTCTTTGCAGCCGTCATGGCTGTTGTGATTTTTGTCGTGACTGTCAAGTTCACCGAGTCTATGATAATGGGTATCCCGACAGGTGAGTTTTCTGTTTACATCATAATCATGACTGTATCGGTCATAATGCTTGCCAATTACAGTAAATCTCCCATCGCGGCACGAAACGTCACTTTATGGTATCTTGCGACCGGACTCGTCGCAGGAATATTGTCATTATGCGGAGTTGAAATTCCGGGAACCATATTTTTCATCTCTGTGATAGCTGTCGCAGCTATATATTGTGTTTTTGAGACACTCAAGAACCGCATTAATAAAATACTTGTCACTGTCGCCACGATGGTTGTCTCGGTCTTGTTCATGTTCTCAGTAAACTATGTGTTTACATCAGTACTGAAGCCTCACCAGCAATTACGTATCAAAGTGGCTCTCGGCATTGAACAGGATCTGCTGCGTGCCGGCTACAATGTCAATCAGTCTAAAATCGCCATCGGTTCCGGTGGCTTCGCCGGCAAAGGATTTCTTCAGGGCACACAGACAAAACTGAAATATGTACCTGAGCAACACACTGATTTCATTTTCTGTACGATAGGTGAAGAAGAGGGATTTGTAGGCGCGTCACTGACAATGTTGCTGTTTGTCATATTGATTTTAAGAGTAATATCTATTGCCGAACGCCAGCCCACAACATTCGGTCGCGTCTATGCTTATTGCGTTGCATCTTATTTTATCTTCCACTTTTGCATAAACATAGGAATGGTTATCGGATTGTGTCCGGTCATAGGTATTCCTCTTCCGTTCTTCAGTTACGGAGGGTCATCGCTGTGGGGATTCACATTCCTGCTGTTCATATTATTGCGTATCGATGCCGCCCGCCGCGATCATCACTGATTTTATGCAACCGGCACATCCTCTCAAATTCATAAAAATCATTAACAGAATTGTTTGGAATAATAGATTTGTGTAACTTTGTAATGTAGATTATATCATCGGACAAGTCCGATCTGTTTTACTTACAAATATTACAACAACCCTATAATTCTGACCCTTAAATGAAAAGGATTTTTTATTTATGGGTAGCAATGTTTGCAATTGCTACTCTCAGCAGTGTGGCTCAGGTATTTACATCTACCCCCTCACCGCTTCAGAACAATGCCGGTGATGTTGTCATCACGTTTCACGCTGATAAATCTGGCGTAGCTGCTCTTACCGGTTTACCTTCATCAACTCCGTTATATGCCCATATAGGTGTCTACACGACAAAAAGTCCGTCGACGTGGGCTCATGTCGTAACCGACTGGGGAGTGAACAAGGATGTTAATAAATTTAAATACATCTCACCCGACACTTATGAGCTTTCATTAGGCAATCTGCGCTCATATTTTGGAATAACCGACCCTTCGGAGGTTATAACCAAGGTATGCGTAATTGCACGTACTGCATCGGGAAATGCCCAGACAAAGGACTGCTTCATCGATGTTGTCCCCGATGGATTTCAAATGTCGCTCACTGCCGACTGCGAAAACACCGTGATCAATCAGGCAACGACCATCAGGTTTACTGTCTCGTCGACAGTTCCCGCAGATCTTTCCCTGACAATTGACAACATGCCTGTCGCATCGGCAAAGGGCGCCACATCGCTTGTCAAAGAATACGCGTTCAATGATGCCGGAAAGTCATGGGTAGTAAAAGCTACCGCAGTTAATGGATCCGAGACTATCGAGAAAACTATTGAAATAGTTTATCCCCTCTCATCCCCACAAAAAAATTACCCCGGAGGTGTTCCCGTGCAAGGCGCTGTAAAAAACACTGACGGAACGGTTACATTCTGTCTTGCCGCCCCCGGCAAGTCATCAGTAATGCTCGTCGGTTCATGGGACGATTATCAGGCTCTCAACAAGAACGTGATGAACTATCAGGACTACAAAGACGTGCGTTATTTCTGGATAACGGTGGACGGTCTTGACAATACGACTCCTTATCCCTACTACTATCTCGTCGATGCAAACATCAAGGTCGCCGATCCTTATGCTCGCCTCGTCCTCGACTGCTACAGCGATAAGTGGCTTTCAAACGATGTATTCCCCGAACGTCCGGCATATCCCTACGACAAGATTGACGATACGATGCTTGCCGTTTATCAAGGCAATATCGACGACTATGACTGGCAGTGTACCGATTTCAAAATTCCCGCTGCCGATGACCTTATTATATACGAAATGCTACTCCGCGACTGGACGGGCTCCGATTCAACCGACGACGGTACCGTGCGTAAGGCAATTGATAAGATTCCCTATCTTAAGCAACTCGGCGTCAATGCTGTCGAGCTGATGCCTATTATGGAATTTAACGGCAATAACTCCTGGGGCTACAACACCAACTTCTACATGGCTCCCGATAAGTCTTACGGCTCGCCTGACGATTACCGCGAGTTTATCGACCTGTGTCATCAGGAAGGTATTGCTGTGATTCTTGATATAGTTTTCAATCAGAGCGACGGATTGCACCCCTGGTATCAGATGTATCCTGCATCATCCAATCCGTTCTACAACGCTTCGGCACCTCATGCTTACAGTGTCCTCAACGACTGGAAACAAGATCATCCTCTTGTAAAACAACAATGGAAAGATGCTATCACCTACTGGATGACAGCCTACAACGTCGACGGCTTCCGATTTGACCTTGTCAAGGGGCTCGGTGACAATGCAAGTTACGGTGGTGATACTGAGAAATACAATGCATCGCGCGTTGCCAACATGAAAGCACTCCATGACGCCATCAAAGCGGTAAAACCCGACGGAATCCACATCAACGAAAATCTTGCAGGAGCTCAGGAAGAGAACGAGATGGCAGCCGACGGTCAGCTCAACTGGTCTAACATCAATAATTCGGCATGTCAGTACGCTATGGGATATGCCTCAGAGTCCAATCTCGCTGCGTTCTACTCTTCATCGGCTGGTCGCACGTGGGGATCGACAGTCTCCTATGCCGAGAGCCATGACGAACAGCGCATGGGTTACAAACAGCTTGCTTATGGCACAGGCTCCGGCTCAAATTCGACAAAAACCAATCTCAATACGCGCATGAAGCGTCTCGGCTCGGTTGCCGCACAGATGTTGCTCACACCCGGTCCTAAAATGATATGGCAGTTTGGTGAACTGGGAGCCGACGAAAACACCAAGGATGCAAACAATAACAACTTGACCGATCCCAAGAAAGTGTGCTGGAATTTTCTTGACGTACCCGAACGCAAAGCTCTCTTTGACACGTACTGCGAACTTATCAACTTACGTCGTGATAATCCCGACCTGTTCTCTCAAAACGCTGTGTTTGCTACAACCGGATTTCAGAACAGTGTCACCGTTACACGTGCGATACGGTTGACATCCGGCGACAAAGAGGTCATCGTATTTCTCAACCCCGCAATCACTTCGGCAAACAAGACTGTAACATCGACATCTACACTTCTTTCGGCGTCCAATCACCGTCTTGTAAGCCACTCTCCCAGTTTCACGCCTGTACTGACCGGTAACGGCTCAACCGTATCGGTTGATGTTCCCGGACACTCATATGCCGTGTTTGCTACCGAATCGGTATTTTCAGGCGTCGAAGATATAGTGACCGACACACCTTCGGCATCCTACACAGTTAAAGGCGGACAAGGTGAGATCTTCATCAGCGGTGAATTTTCATCGGTACAGGTCTATGACCTTTCCGGTCAACGCCACGACAACGGAACCAACCACAATCACATAGCCCTCCCCGGCGGATTCTACATTGTCACCGTCGACGGCACTTCATACAAAGTAATTGTACGATAACTCGCATTACATACCATCCTAAACACCAGGCTCCGGCAAAACTGAATTGCCGGAGCCTGGTGTTTTCTCTTATATGAATTACTGGAATTTATCGCAGAGAGTTGAGCGCGTCAAGCATTTCCTGAAGAGTATTGCGAACTGCTTTTAATCGTTCGACCGTCTGATGTCGTTGTGACACACCGGTATGATTGTTGCGTATCTGCTCTTGTGCAGCGTCAAGTTTAAGCCCCTTCTCCTTGACTAAATAATAGACCATACGTATTGTTTCTATGTCCCGCGGGGTATAAAAACGTGAGCCGTGAGCATTGCGCTTAGGCTTGATAATCGTAAACTGACTCTCCCAAAAGCGCAGTGTCGAAGGTGCGATGCCGAGCATCTCGGCTACTTCACTTATTTTATAGTATTTTTTATTAAGTTCGTCCATTGTCATTGATAGTTTAAGAGGTCAGTCCATGACGTGACCGGCATTTTCCGACTGTTGAATCAGTTCGGCATACTCTTCAGGTGTCAAATCTTGAAAATAATAGTTTACCGGATTCTGTGGTACACCTTTATAGCGCACTTCGTAGTGAAGATGTGAACCGGTTGACTTTCCCGTGTTACCGACCCGTCCTATAAGATCTCCGCGCTTGACATGCTGCCCAGGCTTTACAAGTATTTTGCTGAGATGAGCATAACGTGTCATGTAGTTATATCCGTGATCTATATCAATCGTATTGCCATAACCGCTGTTACGGTCAGCCGACTTTACGACACCGTCACCCGTAGCATAGACAGGTGTTCCGATAGCCGAGGCAAAATCCATTCCGTCATGATGCTTCATTGTGCCATATACCGGATCGACACGATAGCCGTAGCCTGATGCCATCTGCCGCAGATCAGTGTCGGCAACCGGCTGTATCGAGGGGATGTGGGCAAGACGGTCCTTATTGTTCACAGCCATGTCCCGCAAAGCCTCAAACGATTTTATCTGAGTGTAGATCTGATGCTCGAGTATATCCATCTTACCCGCCACCGTCCTGACCATTTCCGCGTCATTAAGCGAGTTGACCGGTGCCATGAGTTGTTCCATGTCGATACCGGCATATCGCTGAGCATCGGTAATGGGATCAGCGTGCATCATTACACGGTAGAAGTTATTGTCTCGCTCGGCAAGATTCTCCATGACATCAATCGATGTGGTCAGACGCCTGTCAAGATCGGAAATCTGATCACGCAGTTTTTCATTCTCGGCACGCAACATTTTTTCCCGCGGCAGGTCAATCCACATGTATAGTCCCCATAAAATAAGACCACCTATCGCAACGCCCTCAAGTACACGCTTGAAAACTATCAACACTCGCTGAGAACGAGTGGGATACACTCGCTCGTAAGAGTCGGTCGACGGGTTATAGCGGTAATATACTTTTCTACTCACGGCACTGCTGAAAACATCGTCATTTCGTTGCAAAATTAATAAATAAGCCCTAATTTTGCATCGCTTTACAATGCAAAGATAAATAATCAAGTTGAAATAACAATCAATACTTTAAAATAAATTACCCAACATGCTTACAGCTAAAGAAATACGTGAGTCTTTCAAAAGTTTTTTCGAGAGCAAGGGACATCAGATAGTACCTTCGGCACCGATGGTGATCAAGGATGACCCCACTCTTATGTTCACAAATGCCGGCATGAACCAGTTCAAGGACATCATTCTCGGCAACGCTCCGGCAAAATACAAAAGAGTAGCCGACTCGCAGAAGTGTCTGCGCGTTAGCGGTAAGCACAACGACCTTGAAGAGGTCGGCATGGACACTTACCATCACACCATGTTCGAGATGCTCGGAAACTGGTCGTTCGGCGACTACTTCAAGGAAGAAGCCATCGACTGGGCATGGGAATTCCTGACCGAAGTTCTCAAGCTTGATAAAGACCGCCTCTATGCCACCGTATTTGAAGGCTCGGCCGAGGACGGACTCGCACGCGACGACGAAGCAGCACACATCTGGGAGCGTCATCTGCCCGCCGACCATATTATCAACGAAAACAAACACGACAACTACTGGGAGATGCGCGCCACAGGCCCCTGCGGCCCTTGCTCACAGATACACATTGACCTGCGCAGCGATGCCGAACGCGCAGCAGTGCC
>CAYTWG010000072.1:0-10003 GCA_964442005.1 uncultured Bacteroides sp.
ACGTCTTGTATTCACTTCCAAACCCGGCAACGGCGTCACAGCAACCGTCATCGACCTCGGCAACCGTTTCCGCCTTATCGTCAACGATGTTGAATGCATTAAATCAAAACCGCTGCCCAAACTTCCCGTTGCATCAGCCCTCTGGATTCCCATGCCCAACTTTGAAGTTGGAGCTGGAGCATGGATTCTTGCCGGCGGTACACACCACTCCTGCTTCTCTTACGACATCACACCCGAGTATTGGGAAGATTATGCCGAGATTGCAGGTATCGAGATGGTACACATCAACAAAGACACTACCCTCACCGGCTTTAAGAAAGAACTTCGCATGAACGAAGTTTACTACATGCTTAACAAGTCGCTTGTATAATTATGAAAGCTGCAGCAAAAGCTACTATTGAAGCAGGTAAATCCATTCTCGGTATCGAGTTTGGCTCTACCCGCATCAAAGCTGTCCTTATTGACGAGAATAACAAGCCTATCGCTCAGGGCAGCCATGAATGGGAGAATAAACTCGTCGACGGTCTCTGGACCTACAGCCTCGAGGCAATATGGTTTGGTGTGCAGGATTGCTACCGCGATCTGTGTGCCAATGTAAAAGCCCTCTATGACACCGACATCAAGACACTTGCCGCAATAGGTATAAGCGCCATGATGCACGGCTACATGGCGTTCAATGACAAGCAGGAAATACTTGTGCCTTTCCGCACTTGGCGTAACACCAACACCGCACGTGCTGCTGCCG
Organism: uncultured Bacteroides sp.; assembly: GCA_964442005.1. Taxonomy (GTDB): domain Bacteria; phylum Bacteroidota; class Bacteroidia; order Bacteroidales; family Muribaculaceae; genus JAAVFS01. The sequence goes on from CAYTWG010000072.1 coordinate 746, forward strand.
AGCTCTCTGAACTGTTTGTCTACAACATTCCTTTGCGTTGGAGCATCTCTCATCTCTATCAGGCAATCCTCAATGGCGAGGAACATGTAAAGGAGATTGATTTCATCACCACACTTGCCGGTTACATCCACTGGAAACTGACCGGACAGAAGGTGCTTGGCATCGGTGATGCCTCAGGTATGCTCCCCATTGACCCCGAGACCAAGAATTACAACTCGTCAATGATCGAGAAATTCAACGTCCTTGTCGGTCCCAAGGGATTCAGTTGGAAACTTGAAGATATCCTCCCCAAAGTACTCCTTGCCGGAGACAATGCCGGTGTACTTTCAGAGGAAGGCGCCAAAATGCTTGATATCTCAGGAAATCTGCAGCCCGGTATCCCTCTCTGCCCTCCCGAAGGCGATGCAGGAACCGGCATGGTTGCCACCAATGCAGTGAAGCAGCGCACAGGAAACGTCTCGGCGGGAACCTCTTCGTTCTCAATGATCGTTTTGGAGAAAGATCTCAGCAAGCCCTATGAAATGATCGACATGGTGACCACTCCCGACGGAAGTCTTGTCGCAATGGTTCATTGCAACAACTGCACTTCCGACCTCAATGCATGGGTCAACCTGTTCAAGGAATACACCGAACTGCTCGGCGTTCCTGTCGACATGAATGAAATATACGGAAAGCTCTATAACAATGCACTCAAAGGCGACACCGACTGCGGCGGAGTAGTTTCATATAACTATTTCTCCGGAGAACCTGTCACCGGACTTGCCGAGGGACGACCTCTCTTTGTCCGTTCGGTAAATGACAAGTTCAACCTTGCCAATTTCATGCGTGCTCATATTCACGCAGCTGTTGCAGTTCTCAAAATCGGTAATGACATCCTATTTAACGATGAGAAAATCAAGGTTGACCGCATCACCGGTCACGGAGGTCTCTTCAAGACCAAAGGCGTGGGACAGCGCATACTTGCAGCAGCGCTCAACTCGCCTATCTCTGTTATGGAGACAGCCGGCGAAGGCGGTGCCTGGGGTATGGCTCTTCTCGGCTCATATCTTGTCAACAACAAGAACGACCGTAATCTCGCTGACTATCTCGACCACGAAGTGTTTGCCGGGGATGCCGGTACAAGCATCACTCCCACAGCCGAGGAAGTCGAAGGATTCAACACCTATCTTGAAAATTACAAGCAGTCACTCGGCATCGAGAAAGCTGCTGTGGAATTCAAAAAATAATATTTTTAAGATTCCTGACCACCGATTCACTTATTGATTCTAATCAAAATGAAAAGACTCTGCACCGTCATTGATGCAGAGTCTTTTTTATTCTAATTTTATCTAAGCTAACACCCTTTGTGAAAAAAAGTTGGTATATATTTGGCTACATCAAAAAGAATCATTAACTTGCAATTAAAAATAAGCTGACATAATGAAACATCGCCGTGCTTTTATTTTTATCCTGATATTGCTTATCTTTAATGTTTCGTATGCAAAGGTCACAAGTAATGTGTTGATCAATGAATATTGCAACGACTTTTATATTGAGACAAAGTCTGATGGCATAACCCCTTTATCAGTCCAAAACAAAGTGTCAGCAACTTATAGTGCTTTGCGCAATCCAACCTCTGCGATATTCTATGTCTACTACACCGATTTTGTAAAAATAGGCAAGGTAAAGTCAAAGGGCGTAAAACCTATCTATGCCGGAGCGACGAGTGCCGGAGTATTCTTTGACGATTCCCGCGTATGCTATTTTCCGGTTCCGCTTGAGAAGATTCTCACCACATCCACTGTATCCATTGAACTGACATTTATAAAACCTGAATTTTGCGATCTGATTCCGCTCTACAATATATATCCGATCGAAACATACAGGTTTTCACTCCACATGCCGGTCGCACTCAAAGACCGTTTTGACGTTACGCTGAGCAATCCCCCGGCTGACATGAATGTAGAGCGCACGGTTTCACCTAACGGAAAAGAGTATGTAATTACTGTAACCGCTCACAACCTGAAAGATATCGAGTCCGAGGATATGGCTCCGTCGGTCCGTCACATAGCGCCTTATATCACCATCAACGGTTTCTTTCCGGGAGTTAAAGAGCTATACGGGTCTTATCGCTCTTTTGTTTCCGATACCGACCCCGGGGCGCAGACCGTTGCAGAAAAAGCGGCTGAGATCACAGCCGGTTGTATTGATGAATTATCTAAAATCAATGCCATCCAAAAATGGGTACACGAAAATATCAGATATGTCGCTATTGAAAACGGTGAACTCGGACATGCCCCTGATCTTGCGTCACAGGTACTCGCCAAACGCTACGGAGACTGTAAAGGCTCTTCTTCTCTGATGGTGGGCATGTTAAGGTCGCTCGGCATTGACGGACGTCTCACATGGATCGGGACTTCCTCCATCCCGGAGGATTGGAGTACGCGCCCGTCATTTTCAACCGGCAATCACATGATCACAAGCGTTGTGCTTGAAAATGACTCAGTGATATTTATTGACGGTACTACAGGCATTGCTGATTTCGGCTTCATCCCATCATCCATTCAAGGGAAACAAGCTCTCATAGAAAACGGCGATACATATCGTCTTGAACGTGTACCGGTATTACCTGCAGAAAGCAATACCGACAGCATCGTGTCAACTTTGATCCTTAACGGGACTTCTCTTACCGGAAATATAGACGATCATTTGACAGGATCATACAAATCACTAGTGCTTAACGGATTGCGCGATGCTGATAGCAAAAATCGGGACAAACTGCTTGTACAGAATATCGGATTCGGTCGCAAGAATGTAAAATTGACGGGATTTTCTGTCGAGAATAATGCGCCTGACGGAGGTCCGATCTGTTTATCGGCAGATATTGAGTTACCAAATGTGATTACAACAGCAGGAGAAAAAACTTATATGCAATGTGTTTCTCTATTCCCTGAGACAAGTCAGTACATAATCAATACAAAGAATCGTACGTATCCGGCAAAACTTCCTCGCAGGGTCATTACCAGTATTAACAACATCACTATACCCGACTCCTATACAATTGAATCCGTGCCGGAACCGATAGATATCAATAATGAGTGGATGGATGCCTCCCTAAATTATACAGTAGAAGGCAATGAAATAAGATGTTCATTAAGGATTAAATTCAAGACGACATATATCCCGCTTGAAAAACTCGATGAGTTCAATAACGGAATACGCCGCCTGTCAAAAAGTATATCCCAAAGCGTGACCTTAAAACACCTATAATATATGAAAAAGAATGTCATCCTAATTATCCTATGCCTTAATACGGTAATAGGAATCAGAGCTGCCGGACCTAATCAGAAATTCATGCGTGAAGCTGCAAAGATTGTATGGAATACGAAACTCGAGCAGTTTAATCCTAAAGCTCAGCTTGACGACTCTATATTTGACAATGCCTCGGCTGCATATATAGCTATACACGAAGATGTAACAGCTAATATGAAAAGCTCTCCTTTCAGCCAACCCTCCCGCGGTATTTATATTGGAGAGAGTACGTTTATACATTATACCCGGAAAATGGTTAAAATCAATGATGCATCGGCAATTGAAAATTTTGCTGAATTCAGTTTCTCTCCTCTCGTCAAGTACGAAGCCACTGCCGGTTTCTCACAATATGAGACTGAAGAGGCATTCGGCGCGCGTATATATAAACCCGATGGTTCAGTCGTAGACATCGACATGAACAACACACTCGTCGAGACCTCCGGCAAAAAAGGAAAAACGATTGAAAATTATAAAATCGCAATTCCGGGGCTTGAAGTCGGTGACGTACTGGAATATTTCCTTTATAACCGTACCATGTTTCTCGGAAATCAGTCAATCGGTATGACAATAGGAGTGATGGAGGAATACCCTATCAGTGACTACAGTTTCAATGGAGTATTTAATCCCGATTTTACGGTAGAACTGACATCTAATAATTTTGAAATACCTAACCAATATACGTATGACTCAGACGGAAATTTTCTATACGAACTGGGAATTGTCAATATCTCGGATTTCGATGCCCCGAGATGGTTCTCCGTCGGTCGGCAGATGCCATTCATTTCATTATATGTAAGTGATAATAAATCAATGTTGTTTGATCGTCCCGCATCGGCTCGAGTTTCCGGATTATATGTCAACCTTGTCGCGCCTGTCATTATGCAGGAAATCGCCGAGTATTATGCGGAGGATATCCGGCTTCCCATGAGCGCTGTCGGTAAAGTTAACTCGCTGGTAAAAAACTATCTCAAGGTTCATACCGAAGCTACCGACCGTGAGATCGCTGATGCGGCATGGCTCGCATGCCTTTATTTTACATTAAGTGATAAAGAAAATTCTTATAATGAGTGGCAATTTATTGCACTTTTCAAGGATGTAATGGACAAACAAAAAATTCAGACACCCGTCAGACTTGCCGTGTCATCTCCCCGCACAGGAGTAGATGTAGAGCGTCTGGGAGGTCGTCATCGTGCCACCCCATTGGTTTTGGTCGGTGAAGTTCCATATATCTTAGATAAAAATATGTCCATGGCACCCGGTGAGATTTCAGGTACATATTTCAATGAAAAGATGTTCACTTTCGACGGTTCGAGAGAAGAGGTATTCCGTCTCAATAAGATAAATTTGGAAAGATTGCCTAAAAGTTCAGCTCGACATAATTCCGACATTCGTGATTTAACCGTCACGATACCGGATGACCCGACTACCGAAGAGGTAACATTTCGTTATACCTCAACAATGAGCGGAGCAATGAAAAGTGCAATGGGCGAAATAGTCAATATCCCCGATTATCTTAATGCGATAGCGGAATATCTTGACATTCCGGATAAAAAACGTTCCGACCGTAAATTTGACACAGTTGCCCTTGATGCTGAGAATCGTGAGATTCTTGAGAAAATGCCTTCTATGGAATTTGATATTGAAACTCATAGTGTTGACAGTGTTGGCATGATAAGTTTCGGTTTCCTTCCGGGAGATAATAAGATGAGTTATTTTGTCTCAGGCACGATTGACGGACTTCTGAGTTCGGCTGGAGACGATATTATATTTAATGTGGGGCGTCTCGGAGGAAAGTTCTCTGACTTAAAAGATATGAAAGAAAAACGCGATATTGACATTATCACAGACAGTCCAAAACTGACCAGAACCAATATCACTGTCAATGTTCCTGACGGATATTATATTGAAGAGTCAGAACTCGCCTCTCTTAATATTAACGTAGGTAACTCATGCGGTCAATTTTTTACTCAGGCAAATCTCTCTCCCGATGGAAATCTTATTCTCCAGGTTCAGCTACGTAATCCGGCAACCATATATAGCTTTAATGAGTGGGGAGACTTCCTTGCTGTTCATCGCGCCGCTGCAGAGTTCTCCGGCTTAAGCATTGTTCTGCACAAAAAATAGTCCGTGGACTATTTTACCGATAAAAGGCGGGAAGTGTCTCAACCAACACACTTCCCGCCTTTCGTTTCTTTACGCCAGACGTTCTAACGTAACGCCTATTTATATCAATGTTTTATCCTGTCGGTTATAAAGTCGACAATCACGTCATGATTCTTACAGCCGATCAGATATTTGCGACCATTTTTCAGCGTAATCAGGAAACAATCTGATGCCTTGCCATAATAAGCGAAATATTTTCCCGTATCACGTTCACTAAACCAACCCCAGTAACCGAAAAATCCACCGCTGCCACAGATACGCCGTTCACCAATCGTCGGTGCAAGATGCTTTATTGCATCTATTTCGGCTAAAGGAATATTTTTTATCCTAAGCGAACGACATATACTTAATTTCTTTTCGTCAACTTTCACGGTTATCGGCATATATAATAAAACCGTAAACATCATCAAAATGATGGTCACAAGAAATATATATGTGCCTATAACATTATCTTTATGCACATTGAATAGAAATAGTGCAATGAGTACTGCACTGATTATAAAGGATATCGTACAGGAATATCCGCTCAGATTTACCGGTTGCTGTATCTTTTTCATAACATGGACACTTAGACTGTCATTTATTATATATGACGTTCAAAAGTCACGATAGTTGCAAGATGATCAATAAAAATTTTATCCGCTAAACGATTTTTTTGAATAAATGACTTAACTTTGTATCGTATTACAAAATCACATTCCTATAAAAATGTCTGAGGAAAAGCCATACAAGCTGGGAATCGCCTTATCAGGAGGCGGTGCTCGAGGATTTGCCCATGCCGGGGCGTTGAAAGCAATCGAAGAAGCCGGATTGAAACCCGACATAATAGCCGGTGTAAGTGCCGGATCAGTAGTAAGTGTGCTATATGCCGCCGGTGTAAAACCCGATGATATTCTTAAAATTTTCTCCGACTTGAAAGTGCGCGATCTATGTGAATTTAGTGCCCACACAGGCGGACTTTTTAAAATCAATCGTTTCAAGAAACTGATACTCAAGAATATCGGTGGTTATACGAATCTTGAAGATCTTAATATTCCCACTTATATAGGTGTGACCGACTTTGATCATGGATGTCCGGCTGAATTTCACAGCGGAGAGATAGGAGACCGCATGATAGCATCGTGCAGTATTCCGATCGTTTTCTATCCTGTCAAGATTGACGGAGTCAAGTATGTTGACGGCGGTGTGCTCCGCAACATGCCGTCATGGATTATCCGTGACAAGTGTGAACGGCTCATAGGAATCAATTGTAGTCCGCTGACACCCGAAGGTCCCGCAAAAGGCTCAATGTCAGTTTTCAACATAGCCTTACGCACATATAATCTTATGGCTAAAGCCAATCAAGCCGAGGACATGGCATTGTGTGATCTTGCCGTCACGACACCCGACATTTCCCATTACAAGGTCTTTAATCTTAAGGAAATCAATAAGGTTTTCATAAGCGGATATGCCGCTACCAAACGCGCTCTTAAAGACGTCGAATGGATAAAAGACCTAAAAAAATAACACCGACTAAGAATAACCCAACGAACCCGTATATACATGAGTACCAAACCCGTTATCTATCAGCTTCTGCCACGCCTCTTTACCAACTGCTGTGAAACATGTGTCCCCAACGGCACCATAGAGCAGAACGGTTCCGGAAAAATGAACGATATAACGCCGGCAATACTCAAGTCGATAAAGGATCTCGGAGTGACTCATGTGTGGTACACCGGTGTGATCGAGCATGCTCATGATGTAGATTACACCCGTTACGGCATCTTACGCGACAATCCCGCCATCGTCAAAGGACGTGCCGGCTCACCTTACGCCATAAGTGACTATTATGACATTGATCCCGACATTGCTGTCAGTGTGCCTGACCGCATGAAAGAATTTGAAGCGCTTGTAAAACGCACTCATGACAGCGGGATGAAGGTCATTATTGACTTTGTGCCAAACCACGTCGCCCGCCGATACCACTCTGACGTAGCTCCTGCCGGCATTGAAGATCTCGGACAAGGAGATGACATGACCAAATTTTTCTCGCCGAACAATAATTTTTACTATATAACCCGACAGCAGTTTGCCCCCGACATCGACCTCGGACAAGGAGATGACACCTACGTGGAATTTCCCGCAAAAGCGTCAGGAAATGACTGTTTCACGGCATTCCCGGGTAAATATGACTGGTACGAAACGGTAAAACTCAACTACGGTATTGACTACGGCGACGGCTCACGCCATTTCGACCCTATCCCACCGACATGGTTCAAGATGCTCCATATCCTCCGTTACTGGGCTTCAAAGGGTGTCGACGGTTTCCGTTGTGACATGGCTCACATGGTACCCCTTGAATTCTGGAGATGGGCGATAGCTAATGTAAAAAAGCTGTATCCCGATATAATTTTTATTGCCGAAATCTACGACGTACATCTATACCGTGATTTCATTTATATCGGCGGCTTTGATTATCTATATGACAAAGTGAATCTGTATGACACGCTGCGAGCTGTGCAGTGCAGTAATCATTCGGCAGCAACGATCACATCATGCTGGCAGACAGTCGAAGGAATCAATGGCAGGATGCTTAACTTTCTTGAAAATCATGACGAACAACGCTTTGGATCGCCTCAATACGCCGGAGACCCGTCAGTAGTGACCCCTTCACTCGTGGTCAGCGCGATGATGAGCACCGGACCTATGATGATTTATGCCGGACAAGAGCTTGGCGAACAGGCTCTCGATGCCGAGGGTTACAGCGGACAGGACGGTCGCACCACTATTTTTGATTTCTGGTCAATCCCGACGTTGCGTCGGTGGATCAACAACGGCAAATGCAATCTTGACAAAATGACTCCTGCCGAAAAATGGCTCAGAAACCGTTACTGCACGATACTGAAAATGTGCAACGAGGAAGAAGCCATAACAACAGGACGATTTTTTGACCTGATGTATGTCAACTATGACAATCCGTCATTCAATCCTCACCGTCACTATGCATTCCTACGCAGCTCAGGTGACACGACTCTTATAATAGCCGTCAATTTTGACAACAACGACTCAACAATAAAAATCAATATCCCCGAGCATGCTTTTGACATACTCGGCATACCTCAGGGCGATGGAAAGATCACAGAGCTTATAAGCAATAGGACAGCGACTTGCCATCTTTCAGCCGACACGCCTTTCACCACATCGCTTCCAGCCAATAGCGCTGTGATATGGAAAATCAATCATTCAGATATTAAAGACAACCTAAAAAAGATTGTCATCAAGGATGCGGATGATAAGAATATTTAGTAACTTTGCATTATCAATCAATACCACTACATTATATTATAATGAGTACTACCCTTCCCCCTTTCAAGATTTTTTCCGGTACCCGTTCACGGTACATGGCAGAAGAGATCTGTAAAGACCTCGGTGTGCCTCTGGGCAACATGAACATCCAGCATTTTGCCGACGGCGAGTTTGAAGTTTCATTTGAAGAATCAATCCGCGGATGTGAAGTCTACATCGTTCAGTCAACATTCCCCAACAGCGACAACCTGATGGAGCTTCTGCTCATGATTGATGCTGCAAAACGTGCTTCAGCTAAATCGATTATCGCAGTCATGCCCTACTTCGGCTGGGCTCGTCAGGACCGTAAGGACAAACCGCGTGTCTCAATCGCCGCAAAACTTGTAGCTGACCTTCTCAGCACGGCTGGCGTTGATCGAGTTATCACCATGGATCTCCACGCTGACCAGATTCAGGGATTCTTCAATGTTCCTGTCGACCATCTTTACGCTTCGTCGGTGTTCATCCCCTACATCCAGT
>CAYTWG010000073.1:0-9817 GCA_964442005.1 uncultured Bacteroides sp.
ACTCGACGAAGCGATCTACTGGTACCGCCGCAGCATCGACGAGGGCAACGTAGGCCGTGAAGCCGACATAGACCGCGTCCTCATCCTCAAGAAAGAATTTGACCCCGAAATCATCGCGCGGATGTCACGCTTCCGCCTCGCCCCGGAATAACCGTCACGTCGGAATTGATGGGATTTATACCATTGCCCGCCACGTCGAAAATGATGTGATTGTCCGTCGGTAGGGACGCGATGTATCGCGTTATTAACCAGATTGTTATGCACAAATATTTGCAGAGCGGCGGTTAACGCGATGCATCGCGTCCCTACCGGAGGATAACAGGTCATTTCATCGGGTGTCACACCTGTATCGATCACGTACCGCATGCCGAACGGATTGCCGCCTGTAGGGACGCGATGTATCGCGTTATTATCCAGATTTTTATGCACAGATTTTTGCAGAGCGGCAGTTAACGCGATGCATCGCGTCCCTACAAGCGGACAACAACCCGAAAATTTCATCGGGTGATGCGTCCCTACAATCCGGAGAGGGGATAAATCACTGATTGATGGTGACGGGTTTCCAGCGGTACAGGCGATCGCTGGGGCGTATCTTCGAGGGGACTTTGAGCGACACGCTCTGACCCTTGACGGCGCGGTCGACAGGGCGTAGATTGACCCGCAGCTCCTCGACGGTCATAATGATGGCGCCGGTGGTGGGTCCGGTAATGACTATCTCGTCGCCGACGCAAAGTTCGCCGCTCTCCATGTAGAACTCGGCGACACCGATGTTGGAGAAATAGCGCACTCCCTTGGCAACGTACTCCTTGACACGTGTAGCCGACGAACCGTATTTGGATGACCACTCGCCGAGACGCTGTCCGAGATAATATCCGTTCCAGAAACCGCGGTTGAAGATGCGCGACAGGCGCTCGTCCCAACGGGCAATGAGTTCGTCGCTGTAGGTGCCGTCACATATCGCGGTGAGTGCCTCGCTGTAACACCCCACGGCTTCGGCGACATACTCGGGACCGCGGGCGCGCCCCTCGATCTTAAACACGGTCACACCGGCGTCGATCATCTTGTTGAGAAAATGGATTGTCTTGAGGTCCTTGGGCGACATGATGTACTTGTTGTCAATCTCAAGTTCGTCGCCGGTCTCACGGTCGCGCACGGTGTAGCCACGACGGCATATCTGGGTGCAGCCGCCACGGTTGGCACTGGAGTTCATTTCGTGGAGACTGAGGTAGCACTTGCCTGAGACAGCCATGCACAGGGCGCCGTGACAGAACATCTCGATGCGCACAAGATTGCCGCCGGGTCCGCGCACGTCGTCACGCTCGATGGCTTCGCTGATGGCTCGCACCTGGTCGAGATTGAGCTCACGGGCAAGCACGACAACATCGGCATAAGCGGCATAAAACTTCACGGCATCGATGTTGGTGATGTTGCACTGCGTGGAGATGTGCACCTCGACGCCCACCGAACGGGCATAGGAGATGGCGGCGATGTCGGAGGCGATGATAGCCGAAATGCCCGACGCGGCAACGGCGTCGATGATAGCATGGCACTTCTCTATCTCGCTGTCGTAGATGATGGTGTTGACGGTAAGATACGACTTCACGCCGTGGCTGTCGCAGATTGAAGCGATGTTGCGGAGGTCGTCGAGAGTGAAATTGACCGACGACCGGGCGCGCATGTTAAGCCCCTCGACGCCGAAGTAGATGGCGTCGGCGCCGGCATTGATGGCGGCGTAGAGCGACTCGTAGCTCCCCACCGGAGCCATTATTTCAAAAGACTTGCGGTTCATGGCGGCAAAGTTAGTGATTTTTTTCGTACATTTGCCATCTCAACAATCAACAAAACATCATACGACAATGAAGAAAAGCATTATATACACCCGCACAGGAGATCTCGGGACAACTTCTCTCGTCAACGGCGAACGTGTCGCCAAAAACGACCTGAGACTCGAAGCTTACGGCAACACCGACGAGCTCAACTCATGGATAGGCGTGCTCGCCGCCGATCCCGCCATGCCGCAGACCGCACACCCCACCCTGCAGTTTATCCAGCACAAGATATTCAACATAGGCGCATACCTCGCCACCCCCAACCCCGACCACGCCGTCACGATTGCCACCGGACTGGGACACGAAGCGATAGCACGTATCGAACAGGACATCGACACGCTCGACTGCGAGATACCGCCGCTTGACCGGTTTGTGCTCCCCGGAGGGTCACAGCTCGCCGCCTTCGCCCACGTGGCACGCACCGTGTGCCGCCGCGCCGAACGCTCGGTAGTGGCTCTCGCCGCAACCACCTATGTCGACCCCGATGTGCTTAGATTTATAAACCGTCTGAGCGATTTTCTATTCGTTTTATCGCGTTTTATAAACAAGCATCAAAATGTCACTGAAATATTTTGGAATAAAGATTGTTAGTTTCGGGAAAATCACTACTTTTGCGGAACTTTTTTAAACAGCATTAATAAAATAACACATATCATGTACTGGACACTGGAACTTGCATCAAAACTCGAAGACGCACCCTGGCCTGCAACCAAGGAAGAACTTATTGACTACGCCATGCGCTCAGGCGCTCCCCTCGAAGTTATCGAGAACCTTCAGGAAATCGAGGACGAAGGCGACACCTATGAATGTATCGAGGACATCTGGCCCGACTACCCCTCCAAAGAAGACTTCTTCTTCAACGAGGACGAATATTGATTTATGGACTATAGGCAACACTGTATCAACATATTGACAAAGGCTTCCGGGCAACTCCGTACGGAGTATGGGGTTAAGTCGTTGTGTATATTTGGTTCGGTTGCACGTGGAGAGGATGTTGAGTCAAGCGATGTTGACCTTTTCGTAGACATGCCTCCCAAAGCCTTGAAGATGGTGGCACTAAAACACTATCTTCAAAATATTCTCGGTCGAAGTGTAGACATCGTTCGTTCCCGAGCTACACTTGACCCGTTTCTACTTAATGAAATTAATAGGGATGGAATCATAATATTTGCATAACATCGCAGCACATTTACGGTGCAAAATGAATATTTGCACCGTAAATGTGCTGCGATGAAAATCGGCGCTTAGATAGAGAATAAAGCAATGACGGAGGTTATGACGGGTGGATGTCGTGTTAAAAACGACTTCACAGGCAGTTAAATAATGTTAATGAAAATTACACCAAAATGCACTGCGTAAGTTATTGATTTTCAATATGTTAATGGGGGGGGGTAATTGGTGCCTTTTTAATTATTTTAGCAGAAATTTAATAAATATACAATCAAATTATCACATAACAGCCCTCATAAGACAGTTTTTGTCATTATAACGAGTACATTTATTACAAAAATTTCATTACATTTGCATCATAAATACAGGACCTAACGGTGTGCCTTCGAAGAAACATTACTCTCCGGAGTGCATATTACATTTTTTTAATTAATCTTAATACATCACTAAATAACGGTTTTGACAGTATGAGGTTTTTATCGTTATTACTTACATTAATTACCACTTTTTCCGTTTTCGGCGTTAATCGCACCGACTCGGTTGACGTGTCTTTAAATGTAGTGCAAAGTAACAACGAACTCACGACTGACAACAACAACCGCGAGGCTATGCCGGACGACACCGACGTCCCCTTCTACCGTTTCGCCCTGAAAGCCAACATGCTTTATTACGGCATACTGCTACCTAACCTTGAGTTTGAATGGATGATCGACCGACACTGGTCGGTAGCCCTCGAAGGTAATTTTGCCGAATGGGGAAGCTATAAACGGGAACGGAGCTATCGCCTCAACCTCATAGACGCCGAAGGTCGATACCGCATCAAGCCACGGGCGCCTTGGGAAGGGTTCTATGTGGGCGTAATAGCCGGAGGCGCATGGTATGACCTTGAAAAAGGCACCCCGGGGCACTACGGCTGGGGGATGATGTCAGGACTCACGGCGGGCTATATGTGGTCCATCTCCAGCCGTCTCTCCTTAGAGGCTGAGATCGGAGCCGGCTATATGTATACCCGCTACAAAGATTACCAACCCATCGACGGGCACCATGTCTATCTGCGCACCAAGGAGATAAACTATTTCGGTCCGATAAAGCTGAATTTCTCCATCGCATGGCGATTTTCCGACGCCAATAAACCCAAACGCACGATTCCTGCCTTATGAAGCTTTCAAGATATGACATAACGGCTATTGTACTCGCCATGATGCCTATTCTTGTCTCATGCCGCCAGGAACTGTGCTATGATCATTTCCCCGAAATCAATCTGCAACTCGCATGGGAACGGGAATGGGAGCGTGACTACGGTCATCATCATTCTGTCAACTGGGATACCGACCACTACGGCTTTGATTACGAAACGCTTAAACCTGACATGCCGGAATGGGTCAACATGATAAACTATTATGATGACGGACACACGTCGGAAGGTTTTCTGACACCTGACGGCAAACGCTACATCGTGGAAGCCGGGAAAGGAGGCTCGATGCTGCTTTATAACGGAGACACGGAATATATCGTGCTGTCGGATGTAGCCTCTCTGAATGATGCACGCGCGGCGGCGACATCGCGCTCACGCTCGTCATTGTCGGCAATGTATGAGAAATACCAGAATTCCCGCACTACAAATCCGCCAGACATTCTTTATGCAGCCTTTATAGAGAATATGCCCGGTCTTAAGAATCATGACCGACACGATATGCCGGTAAAGATGCAGCCCCTGGTCTATACTTATGTCATAAACTATGAATTTGAGTATGGACTCCAGCATGTAGTGCTTGCCCGAGGCGCAATCGGCGGCATGGCTGAATCGGTCTACCTCCGCACCGGCGTGACATCCGAGCAGACGTCAATCATCCTCTTTGACTGTGATGTCAAGTCGACCGGCTGCCGTGCCAATGTCCGCTCGTTCGGCGTGCCGGGCTTCCCGGATGCATATTACGGTCGAACGGGAGAACGATCAGACGACCGCCCCTACACCCTCAACCTCGAACTTAGGCTCAGAAACGGTAAAACCATAGAGTATGACTACGATATTACTGACCAGCTGAAAAATCAACCTCGCGGAGGAGTGATTACGGTTAGCGGAATCCGAGTCGAAGACCAAGAGGACTATTCTGAATCAGGGTTTGACGTTGACGTGACGGACTGGGCGGATGCAAGCGATATAATTGACTTGCCGATAGGCAATCAGAAAGGAGCTCAATAACATTATTAACCAGCTATAAATCAACAAAAAAAATAAAATTTAATTCTATAACTAATCATTTATTAATTCATTTTTAACATTTAATCACATGAAAAAGATTTCTTTCATCATCGCCGTCAGTGCAGCAGTTGCACTTTCCGCATGTACGTCTGAAAGCGTTATCGAAGACGCAGCTCAGGACAGCAAGGTGATCAATTTCACAAGTGTAGTCAACAAGCATTCCCGTGCAACGACCGACTTGACCACGGCTAACCTTAACCACTTCGCTGTGTTCGGTTACTACACTCTGCCCAAAGACTCACAGACAGCATCAACCATCTTCTACAATGAGATTGTTTCTACAACAAACGGAGTAGAGTGGACCTATGACGGAGAGAAACGCTACTGGATTCCCGAAGCCAAGTACTACTTCTTTGCCTATAATTGCGGCAACGTTGCGAAACTCGGTACCGGTTACGGAACATTTGACATGAATACTGATGACAAAATGGATCCTGAAAAGCGTGTATTGGTCATCGAGAATTACAAATGTGATGACACCCATCAGCACGACCTCATTTTTGCATCAAGCACCGGCGATAATTACGCAGGTATTGAAGGTTCGACAAGTGGCAACAACCCTGTAGCCTTCAACTTCAAGCACCTGCTTTCAAAGGTTAGAGTCAACTTCAAGAGCACTTTCCCTACTGAATATGAAGTCGTAATCAGCAATGTGAAAATTCAAGACATCCGTAATTACGGCTCATACTCTCCTATTTCAGAAGGAAGCGGATGGTATGAGACCAAACGCGGCATTGCAAACAATGAACACCCTGCAATCAGTCTTGTAAGAACATCTACATCAATAGTTGATGAAAAACCCGTAGTCACTGACCTTCCCATTGAAACGACCAATACGGGTAAGACAGAAAATCCCGGCGTAACAACCGACTATGCTTACGTACTTCCTTACGACTACTCGAATGACGGTGTAGCCGGTTTGTCAGCCGAAGATGTTTTCATTTACTTCGACCTTACCGTCTACAACAAAGGACAGGAAGTATTTAATAAAACCGGTATGCACGGTAAATTCACTCCTATATGGACTCCGGGATTTGCCTATACCTACAACATCGAAGTTAATGGTGAAGCAGCTAATCTCAACACTATTGAGTTCACCTTGGCAGGTGTTGATGAGTGGGAGGATGCTCCGGAAGAAAATTATACTAATGGAATCTCCATTGACAAGTAATATATCCTCTATCCCATCGTTAACATGACAAACAACCACTGCGCCGTCCGAGAGGCGGGCGACGCAGTGGTTTCACTCCCCATTCACGAATCTACTCCAAGAAATGGTTGAAACCTTACGACATACCTTTCTCTTATTGACCATGCTGTGCCTGATGGCTTCCTGCGACAAGCAGGACCCGGAGATACAGCATGCCGCCTGTGCTATGGAATTTGATGTCACGTGCTTGTCACGTGCAACACCCACAACTTCACAAAACATCACTGATGCCCCGTTTGTCGTATATGGGGACATGACATTTATAGAAAACGGCAACCGGACCGTGATTTTCAACGGCTCACCGGTGACATTCACCCCCTCGACAAATAAATGGACCTATACCGGTACACAGTATTGGTTCCCACAACATGACCATTCATTCGTTGCGTTTTACCCCATCGACGCCACATGTATCTCTCCCCTCCAATATTCCGACAGTAAATTAAAATTCACATATACCCAACCATCTGACTATAAAGAAACCACCGACATGCTTATAGCGACACACCGCCGCAAATATATTGACGGAAATGCTGATGCCATTAAGTTCAGTTTCGGTCATATATTATCTAATATCAGCATCAATGCAACATACTCTGCCGCCGCTGTAGGCGATCCTTATATCATGTTGACCGGAATCACGCTAAAAAATATCCCGACAAAAGCCACCTATGGCATCACGCCTGAAGCGCTAACCGGCAACAGCAACATGACATCCTACTGCGAGTTTGACGCCGGGTCATTCTACGGTTGGACAATCACAGACAGAGACGACCTGAAAATCGAATTTCCTGAAAACAGTCAGGATGCAAGAAAAATTTCCGCTAATGAAGCCCCATATTCACTTTTCCCAACAGATGACACTCTGTTGCTGCTGCCCAATCCGGAAGCACCGACCGAGATGGTTGTCTCATATACAACTTATGTGACTCCTGAAAATTCCGTCACGGTAAGCCAAGCGGAAACCGCTACTGTTACCATCCCCAAAGGCTGGCTTCCGGGGCTGACCTACATTCTGTCATTAACAATCGATAACTCCCACGATAAAGTAAAATTCAGTATCGATGTTGCTGAATGGAAAGCGGGCAAAGATACAACAACCATAGTGCCAAGAAAATAAACACCAGATTATATATGAACTTTACAATAAAACCGACATACATTATTATCGGACTTGCCATTGCACTCTCGGCATGCTCGCAGGACGATATACCAGGTCATAATGACGGTGACACCAATCAGATAGTGTTCCGCACATCGCTTCCGGAACTTACAAGCCGCGCCAAGGAAGTCACGGAAAAAAATCTGCGTTACTTCTGCGTGACGGCCTTTGATTTCGACGACCCGACGATGATGGACGGCAGTGTGAAGAAGACGCTTTTTGCCAATGAAAAAATTAATGTTGCCGGTAGTGGCGGTCCCTACTCCTCCCCCAAATGCTGTTGGCCCGATCAGGGTAAGGAAAGCCATCAGGTTTCATTCTTCGGCTTCTATCCCGGTTTGCAAGACTTGGCAGGAGCTAAACTGGAAAACGAATCCACAGTCTCCACTCTTGATTATAAACTGACCGGTTTCCGTGTAGCCCCTGACATCGCCGACCAGTTGGATTTCATCACGGCCTATACCACAGGCACCATGGCCGACAACCTGTTCACAGGCATCACGCTTCCATTCGTCCATCAGCTCAGCCGCATAGAGGTAAAGGCTTACGGCAAACACAAAAGCTGCGATATCGAAATCGCGGGCGTACGTATCGGCGGTACCGGCGTAAAGGGGACATTTGATTTCAAACCGGTTGAGTCAGTCGGCGCGTGGTCAGACAATCCGATCCGTGGCACCGTCGAGTATGTCTATCGCGAGGGAGATACGATCGTGACCTGTGGTAAGAATCACCCTATCAAAGCAGAAGACGCTACTTCGATAATGGGTCGCAAACGCGACGACGGCAATGACAACTGCGCTATGCTCATTCCCTCAATCTATGCTAAGTGGGACTACGCCAACGACTGTCGCAACAGCAACAATCAAATGTATCTAAGCGTACTGCTCAGAGTGACCGATGCCACCACACCCACTGCCGGTCAAAAGCCTGCCGAGAAACAACGCTATCCCTACAAGGACTTATCACATGGAGCTGACGCGCTCAAGATACCTCCAGTATATTTTGCTGTTGACAAAGCATCTGGCGCAATCGCCACCCGCCTTTACAAAAACGGTACCAGCTATTTCACCGATTCTGTTTTCACAGATCCCTACAACCTTCCGGACACTACAGAAATCAAAGAATTTGGTTGGGCAGCACTGCCCGTCACCGCCAACTGGGCTCCGGGACACATATATACCTATATTCTTGACTATACCCAGGGCGTCGGTCTCCACGACCCGTCGGTCACCACGACATCCCCCGCAGCCGGTGATCCTGTCATCAGCGACAAAGTCGGTATTACGTATAGTGTTAAAGAGTGGAACGTCGGTGGTGGCAGCGAATTCCCAGTGCCCGGATCCTAAATAATGATAATCATATGAAATATATTAATCATATAACTCCTCTCTTCACAATCCTATCGTTACATCTGTTGCTGCCATCTTGCTCTCAGGATGATTTCCCTGACGTGGTTGTCGGCGAAGAAATCCCCTTTGCGGCTTCACTACCCGGCGTCACATCGCGCACCGATTATGATGTAAACAGTCAGTTCCTCTCAGACGGCTTCACAGTCTCGGCTTTCTGTCCCGATAGTATTGTAGCCTCAGGCGCTATTCTTCCGCCCCACTTTAAGGACAAGACCGTTAGTCGCGAGGTTGACGGTATTTTCCGATCAAATGAGTGCAGATGGCCCGGAAACGCCGATAAAAGGAATGGCAGGCTGAAAATCTTCGCTTTCCATCCCTCACGCGTCGAGATGAAACAACGTGCCGGCGTGGGCAACGAATGTTTCATTTATTCAAATTCGTCGGTTAAAGACAACGACGAAGTGAATTATGACTATCGGCTTACGAAATTCCGCGTTGCGCCGGATATATCCAAACAGGTCGACTTCGTCACGGCAATCGGCGAGGGCAACAAGACTACAGACCTCTACTCGGTAGTGGAGCTTGCTTTCGAGCATCAGCTAAGCGGCGTCGAACTCAGCGCGTGGGGTGGCAGCACGCTCTACGACATCGAGGTGGCCGGCTGGCGTATAGGCGGCATTGTCGTGGAGGCCGACTTCGGCCTCTCTACCGAGATTGCGAATCCGGGCGAAAATGAAAATACGATCGGAGAGTGGTTCATCAACGGCGATTCTCCACGCGGATATGTCGATTATGTCTTCGCTCAGGGAGATAAAGTGGTGCGGATCAACGTCG
>CAYTWG010000074.1:0-9766 GCA_964442005.1 uncultured Bacteroides sp.
AAGCGTCGAAATGAGTAATGGGTCCGGCACCGCTTACGCCTGCAAGAGCATTAGCCCAAGTGGTATCAACATCGTTACCAATGGGGGTTATTGCGCCGAGCCCGGTTACTACTACTCTTTTTAACTCCATTATTAATAATGAGAAAGTTATTTAAGGGAATATTATTTCTGTTCAGCTTCGATGTAAGCGATAGCGTCACCTACAGTAGCGATACCTTCAGCCTTATCATCGGGAATAGTGATACCGAATTCTTTTTCAAATTCCATGATGAGCTCTACAGTGTCGAGGCTATCAGCTCCGAGGTCAGTAGTAAATGCTGCAGTTTCAGTTACTTGATTTTCATCTACGCCAAGTTTGTCAATGATGATGGCTTTAACACGAGATGCAATTTCTGACATAATAGTAAGTTTTTTAATTAGTAATTTCTGTTTTTAGCGCTGCAAAGTTAAGTATTTTTCTTTGATTACTAAACTTTTCACCGTGCAAAGTTACAACATAATGTTTTATTGGCACCATAATTAATGAAAAAAATCCTTATTTGTGCCAAAACGCCCTTTTTATAACGGCATTTTGTTACAATATAATTACAGAAATGATTTACCCCGGCGGTATTACCCACCGTAAACCGGAATCACCATACCCTTGCAGTCGGTTAAAGTAGGTTAAAACAAGTTGCCGGAATGTAATACATTACCCAAAATACATGCCATTATCATAAATTTGCAGCCGCACGGACTTCAAATCAATATAATCCGCCAACATAGACTTTCCAAAACCGCCGTATCACATAATCTTATCACAAAAGAATGAGATCCACCATAATAATACTTTTATCGTTATTGTTCTCTTTTATCCCATTATATGGTAAGAGTATTATTGTCGTAGATTCTGTCACCCGGCAGCCACTACCAAGTACAACTATATTTGACCGAGAAGGAAAAGCCATCTGCCTCACAAATAATAAAGGCAAACTCCCTTACATTTCGCCCGACAATTTTCCGATTACATTCCGCTATTTAGGATTCAATGAAAAAACATTAACATCATTACCCAATGATACAATATTCCTGACTGAACTATCAACCGAATTGCCGGAAGTGCTAATAGAGACGCGACAAAATAAAGTACTTCACATATTAGCATATTCAAGAGAATATTCCACGTTGAGCACCTACACTGACACAATCTTTCTGTTCAGGGAGAAAATGGTGGATTACGTGATTACACCTGATCCGAAAGCGAAATTTAAAGGGTGGAAAAGTCCGAGAGTCTTAAAAAGCAAATCATATTATAGATTCACCAACGGTCAGGGGCTTGACAGTGTCAGCAATCTGTGCAATCATCACTTTTCCTGGTCGGACTGGATCGGAATTGTACCATCTCCGACATTACCAACGGCTATTAAAAACGTTGAGTCGGGGAGCGACACAATCATGGGAAAATACAGTCCTACTGAAATATGGCTCAGAAATAATGGTAAAGTCACAGTCGATATAAATGTATTAGCCGATAGCAAAAGTAGAAAATGGGTATCAGATCTGTCTGTATTTTTTAAAGAGTACCTTGATTTCGAGAATTTCCGATTACGTTACAATTATGGAAATGTATCAGGAGATTCGATCGACATCACTGATTTGTCGGGTTACTCTTTCTCTATCGAATCTAACGGGCGCGGACGCGATATGTTCCAGTTCAACAAAAAAAATGAATCATTTTTTGTAAACACGTTTGGAGAAGTATATATCCTTGACAAGGAATACATAACCGTTAAAGAGGCTAAGGCATGGACTGACCGTAAATTTAAATCGTACGATTTTGACATTATAGAGCCTGCCGAAGCGCCCGATTTACAGCCGGCGATACTGTCTTTAATAGGTCGCGTTAATGCAATAGATCATGATGGAGTAAGACTGGACATTACTCCCGACCACAGATTAGTCGGGCGAAATGTCAAGAAACAGAATTTCGGACAACGAGCCCTGCAATTATTAAAAGACGTAACAGGTATATCAACTATCCGTTCCAATAGAAAATTCAATAAAAATTGGAAAGAGACCAAAAAGAAAATTGTCGAGAACAACCAGGAAAACACGTCTATATTTATTGATTCCAACGCCCCTACTTTGGAATAAAACATAGACATAGCTAATTGAGACAGCGTAAGAATCTCAATCGATATTCTGCTGAGGCAAAAAGCAAATCCGATATTCGTACTACAATCAACGGCACCGTTCTGCGATAGAAAATCTCGTCAGACAACAATGTAGCCTATTATATCAGAATTGTTTAATATCGTCAATAATGGCTAGTGCGGTATTGTCGGCTGCATGTGAGTCGCCGAGGACACGGCGCATGTCACGGTAATCATCAATCATTTTCTGATGTCGCGGTGCACCGGGCAAGATCTCCGAGAGTTCACGATCGACATTGTCGACAGTACAGTGATGCATCAGCAGTTCCTTGACAATCTCCCGGTTGCCTATCAGATTAGGCAGCGACACAAAGGGGATTTTTAAGAGACGCCGATACATGTTATAGGTCAGCTTCGAGCCGTTGGAGCGGTAACACACCACCTGAGGCGTCCCGAGCAGAGCCGTTTCAAGAGTAGCCGTACCGCTTGTCACAAGCGCAGCACTCGCAGCAGCGATAAGTTCAAACGTTGAGTCACGCAGGACAAGAAGATCAGTTATACGCGAATAAAACTCTGGTTCGATACCGGGGGCACCCGCGACGAGAGGCTGATACTCGGGATGACGACGTGCGACCTCAGCCATTATGGGGAGGTTGCGGCTTATCTCGCCACGACGGCTACCGGGCACCAAGGCAAGTACAGGGCGGGGGTCGGTAATGCCGCGGGACTTCAGGAACTCATCGGTCGGAGCGAGACGTGACGCGCGTGTATCAATCTCTTCTACCGAGGGATTGCCCACATAGGTTATATCATAGCCGTGACGGTCGCGGTAGAACCCGACCTCAAACGGCAGAATAGAGAACATACGTCTCACGTAGCGTTTAATCTGCTTGACACGATGCTCTTTCCACGCCCACACCTTGGGTGATATATAATAGTAGACCGGAATACCGAGCTTAAAGGCATGCGCGGCAAGTTTGAGATTGAACGACGGATAGTCGACCAGAATCAGCGCGTCGGGACGCTCCGACTCCAGCGCCCGTTTAGCCTCCGAGAGATTGCCGAGGACCTGAGGCAGATGCATTATCACATCACCAAATCCCATATAAGCCATCTTATTGTAATGTATCAGAGGCGCCACGCCTGCCGCCCGCTCCATCATGTCGCCACCAAGGGAACAGAACCGGGCATCACTGTCGCGGCGCTTCAATGCCTCGATGAGCTGCGAGGCATGAAGGTCGCCCGATGCCTCGCCAGCCGAGAGAAAATATTTCATAAATCAACAGTTCTACACAGATGATTATCAATATCAGCACATCAATCAAGACGCTCGACCGTTACTGCATCGACAAGCGCATGGTTGGTCTTGCGGTTCATGTTTTCATCAGAGGGATTAAGCTCCATCGTCACGACATGACGCCCTGCTGAAAGCGCGACACGGATAGAGTTTGACATCCCCCAGTCATTCCACTTACCCTCACCGCGATGAGGCATCACAACAGTCCCGACAGGAATTCCGTCAACAAGGATGGTACGTATCGCACACTTGTTCTCGGTACTGATGGGACCATTACCATTGGCGTAACGGAAAGAGACGGCATAAGTTCCGTCGGCATCAACCTTTACCGGAATTTCTATCGCGGTCGACGAGTGATCGGTCTCGACAAAGCCATCACCCGTAAATCCTGTAACCGGACGCACCGGGGGATAAGATATTTCGGTTGAACTGATTACAGTATTCTCGGCAGGTACCTGGAACACGACGGTCGGGAAATTGGGGCAAGGACGGCTGGCAAACGACTGAGTGCCGTCAGACTCGACAGCTATAACCTGATACTCACCGGGGACAGTAGCCGCGTAAGAGGTCTCATAGGTCTCGGTCACCGGCTCACCGTTGCGCAACACGAGATAGTGGTCACAGTACTCCACAGGCTCCCAGCGGAAGAAATTATTGACCGGCGCCCCGGCGATGTCAAGTGCAGGATTGTTGTCAATCCATGCGATAGGAGTTAACGGAGCCTTGACGTTGGCGGTATTGTTGACGCGCAACGGAGGAATATCATTGTCGGCAAGGACGATTACAATCTCATTATGACCGCTGATAGTCGGCGGCAGAAGCGGCTGATGTTCCTTGCCGTTGAGCTTGAAGCTCTTTATTGAATCACCGAAACCCTTTACGGTAATATTCAGTGTCGCATTACGGTAACGGAATCCCTCGAGTACACGGGTATCGGCAAGAGGTTTGGGGACAAACGGACGGAACATCAGACCGTTTTCCTCAAAATGAATACCGAAGAGCACCCGATAGGTAATAGCGAGATTTCCGGCAAGCGACCATAGCATATTGGAAGAATTAAGCTCGGTTGCAATGTCACCATTATCGAGGTTAAAATTCTCCTTGTTGGTGGCAAACAGAGCTGCGGGACGGAAAACCGAACCGATGCCCTGAAGCGTACCCTGCTCGTTACCAGCCTTAGCATTGGCAAGAGTCCAGAACGATGCCACGAAAGGCCAGAGAGCATTGTTGTGATAAGAAGGCATATCTTTAATCTGCGGGAAAAATATCGCTGCGCCGTAGGGAGTCAGAGGATTGTTCTCGGTAATGATGGCGGCACGCTCGGGCGATGCCACGTCAAACAGGATTGCAAGCGACTCACCGAGAGTCTCGGCACGCGGATTGAGAATCGGGAAATTACGTCCGTACAAATACATCCCGTAGTATCCCTTATCGGGCATCCAGAAATGCTTGTTGATTGCCTTCACAAGATCGGCAGCCTTGGTTTCGTACAAAGCAGCCTCGTCCTGATTGCCCATCTCAGCCGATATGCGCGAGAGCACTTTCAACGCCTCGGCATGAACTATCGAGGTGTTAAGCGCCTCGCTTGCATAAATGTCAGCGGTCTGCATCCACTTGGGATAGCTCTGCTGACGCCAGTCGATAAACGATGTCTCGCCGTGCATCAGACCTGTCGCGGGATCATAGACCACATTGCTGTCATCAGTCACCGAACGCCGTATAATAGGATAGATTGTCTCAAGCCACTGACGGTCGCCGGTGACTTTATAGATTTCATAAGCGGCAACTGCCCAGATCATACGGTCAGAACTTACCGGCCATGCGCCGCCGCTACCGGTGTCCTGAATTATGCGCTTATCGGGATCGACCTTTTTCATAAGCGATATCATGGAAGCCTCGGGCTGCATATAAGCCATTGACAGAATAATAGAGTAGCTGACGTCTCGTGTCCACACTCCAGCCCACGCCTTACCGGTGCGCAGAGTAGTATCGGGTTCTACAGCATTAATCATTTCGTCAAGCCCCATGTTATAAATAGCGTTGTGGAGACGGAACGACGATTTCAGACGCGGGTAAGAGCTGATATCATTCTTAACGCTCCAGCTCTTCTCAATAGGCATGTAATACCCGGGCTGAGCCGAGTAATCAGACAAAATAGAGGTATCGCTCGGAGCAAAAGCCTTGAACGCCCCCTGAGTGATCGTATCGCCATGCCAGCTATAAGCATCCGTTGCAACAATCACCGCATTACTGTTACCGGCAAAAGCGCCCGACGCGGGCAATACTGTGAGAGACAGCGTTAATGCTGTAGTTTTCAGAAGATTCATGTATTTATGGGTTATAATTGATATTATTTCACACAATTGATTTATGCATTATCACGTTAAATAGTTATCTTTGTGCTCCAAAGTTACTTAGTTTAAACCGCTTATATAATCACATTTTCAATAAAATATGTTAAAAAGACTATCATTTTTTTCGGTCGCGACGATAATATCCGTGGCACAGGTCATTGCCTGCACAAGCCTTATCGCCGGAAGCGGAGCGACCACCGACGGCAGTGTAATAATCACTTATGCCGCTGACAGCCATAATCTATACGGCGAGCTATACAATCAGCCGGCAAAAGACCATCCGCGCGGAGCAATGCGTAAAGTTGTCGAATGGGACACGGGCAAACCGTTAGGCGAGATTCCGGAAGTGCCTCACACATACGCCACTATCGGCAACATGAACGAGCATGGACTTGCAATAACCGAAAGCACCTGGGGCGGACGTGAAGAGCTTCAGGGCTCGGGAATGATCGACTACGGTTCACTGATTTACATAACCCTCCAGCGCGCACGCACCGCCCGCGAGGCAATAGCCGTAATGACTGACCTTGTCGACAAATACGGCTACGCCAGTTCAGGCGAATCATTTTCTATCGCCGACCCCGAGGAGGCATGGATAATGGAACTGATCGGAAAGGGAAAAGATGACAAAGGTGCAGTGTGGGTAGCACGACGCGTCCCCGATGACTGTATTTCCGGACATGCCAACCATTCACGCATACATCAGTTCCCGTTAGACGACAAAGCCAACTGCATCTACTCGCCCGACGTGATCAGTTTCGCTCGTAAAAAAGGCTATTTCAAGGGTAAAGATAAAGATTTCAGTTTCTCACGTGCATACGCCGTCTATGATTACGGTGCATTGCGCGGCTGCGATGCCCGCGTGTGGGCATTCTACAACAAGCATGCCGATGGCATGGACCGTTATCTCCCCTGGCTCGAGACAGCACAAGGCGAAGTGCTCCCCCTGTGGGTCAAACCGTCGCACAAACTAAGTGTCGATGACATGAAGTGGATGATGCGCGACCACTTTGAGGACACCCCCTACGACATGACTCACGATATAGGCGCCGGACCTTACGATGTCCCCTACCGCTGGCGACCGATGACCTTTACGGTCGATGGTGTGGAATACACTCATGAACGCGCGATAGCCACACAACAGACTGGATTCTCTCTCGTGGCACAGTTGCGTAAATCAATGCCCGACTACATGAAAGGGTTGCTGTGGTTTGGTACAGACGATGCCAACACATGTGTCTATCTCCCGATTTTCTGCTCCGTGCGCCGCGTGCCCTTCCCCCTCGCTCACGGCAACGGTGACATGAACACCATTTCATGGGACTCCAACTTCTGGGTAAACAACTACGTCGCAAATCAAGCTTACAACCGCTACTCACAGATGATTCCCGACATACGCCGTGTGCAAAAGGCGCTTGAGGATTCAATACGCGTGGATGTTGCCGTAGTAGAAGAGCAGGTACGCACCTTTGACCGCGAGAACGCAATCGACATCCTGCAATATCTCGCCGATCTGTGGTCAGTCAATGCCACCAAACAATACAAGGAACTCGGTGACTATCTGCTTGTGAAATACATGGACGGCAACGCTAAGAAAGTTGACGAGAACGGCAAGTTTATCTACTCGGAATACGGTATGCCGGTATATCCCAATTTCCCGGGATACGACGAGCGCTATTTCCGCTCGATCGTCAATGACGCGGGCGACCGACTGAGAGTAAAGGAACTTCCTGCCGAAAAGAAGAAGTAATCCATATTACGAAAACCATTAAACACTACAGTTTTGTCACGAACCGAACAACAACTCGCCGGTGTCACCCTTCTGGGTAACACCGGTGTAAAATATCCGACAGAGTACTGTCCTTCAATACTGGAGACATTCAAGAACAAGCATACCGACAACGAGTATCTTGTCACGTTTACATGCCCTGAGTTCACCTCGCTGTGCCCCAAAACGGGACAACCTGACTTTGCAAAGATTATCATCAACTACATCCCGCGCGAGGACATGGTGGAGAGCAAAAGTCTCAAACTATATTTATTCAGTTTCCGTAACCACGGTGATTTTCACGAGGACTGCGTCAACATCATAATGAAAGACCTCGTGGCGCTGATGAATCCGCGCTATCTTGAAGTGATAGGTCTGTTCACTCCGCGAGGGGGCATAGCCATCCATCCTTTCGCCAACTACGGCGATGCTGAGCATCAGGACCTTGTCAAGGACCGGCTTCGCGCTTCATTCCTTAATGAGTTCTGACGATAAAGTCATCATACCGCATAAACGTAAAGTGCCGGCACCACAAGCAGTGTCGGCACTTTATGTTTATTACAATAGATCAAACGGATATAATAATTGCTACGGCACTCACTCGTCGTTTTTAACGGCAGGAGTGTCTGTTTCGTCATCTTCCTCCTTAGGTGTAGCCGGAACGATAAACGCACTGATTTCCCACAGCAAGTAAAGCGGGATAAACACCAGCAGAAGTGTGAACGGATCGCCGGTAGGAGTGATGAAAGCTGACGCAATAAGCAGTACGACAATCGCGTGACGGCGATAGCGAGAAAAGAAACTGCGCGACAGAATCCCTATTTTTCCAAGCAGCCATGCAAGCAAAGGCAACTCAAACGCCACTCCCATCATCAGGTTGAACATGTAGAAATTGTCCATATAGGAGCTGAGCGAGATTGTGTTAGGAATAGAATCGGAGATACGATAATCGGCAAGGAATTTCAGGCAGATAGGAAACACAAGGAAGTAGCTGCACACAAGTCCGAGATAGAACATCAGATTGCCGAAAAAAAATGCCGCGCGCGCTCCACGCCGCTCATGCGGATAAAGTCCGGGACTGACAAATGTCCAGAACAAATAGATCACGACAGGGAAACATATAATCAGTGACAGCCAGAAGGAAGCCGAGAGATGAATCTGAAGCGGAGCCGTCAATTCGTAGTTTATCAGATTTATATTAAAATCAGAGACTGTGCTTGTCACCGGTTCGCCGGAAAACATCGCCGTTATCGAGTCGAAAAACCGGTACATCGGGAAATCACCGTGACACGGCGCAAGAATCACGTTGTCAAAAATCCATGACATGGATATAAACATGACAATCATGACCGACACGACAACGATTGCGATACGGAACAGTACGCCTCGCAACTCGTTAAAGTGATCCCAGAAATTCATTTCCGAGCCTTCTTTTCCCACGTAACTTATTTTTGAAGTAAAAATACTCTAACCATCACGCCACATGCCTTTATATCAGAAGGCATGTACTCCGACGACACGAAAGTCGATATCAGTCTTTCTTTCCCGACTTATCTTCGGGCTCATCCTTTAGCGACTTGTCAAGCTCATTCTGGGCGTCCTTGACACCTTCCTTGAACGCCTTTATACCCTTGCCCAATCCGCGCATCATTTCGGGGATCTTCTTACCGCCGAAAAGCAACAGAATAATAATCAGGATAATAATCGGCTGCCAGCCACGCATGTTTCCTAAAAACAGAGGAATTATTGTAATTATATTCATTTCTTTAAAATTTAATTTTTGATACAGTTAACCTAAAAAAGCGGCTAAGCAGGGTGCCACTTTGAGTTTACGACCGTAAAGGTAGTAATTAATTACGGAATTCATTCGCTAATTAAAGGAAATTTGACTAACTTTGCCAACAATTTAAGAGAAACTAATAAATTTTTAAAGATAAATAATTCAACTTTTTATGAAAGCATTTGTATTTCCCGGTCAGGGAGCACAGTTTGTAGGCATGGGCAAGGACCTCTACGACAACAATCCTGTAGCTCACGAAATGTTTGAGAAAGCCAATGAAATACTCGGATTCCGCATCACCGATCTCATGTTTGAAGGCACTGACGAGGATTTGCGCCAGACCAAGGTGACTCAGCCCGCTATTTTCCTTCACTCGGTAATCCTCGCCAAAACCATGGGCGAAGAATTCAAACCCGATATGGTAGCCGGTCACTC
>CAYTWG010000075.1:0-9188 GCA_964442005.1 uncultured Bacteroides sp.
CGATCAGCATGCGGCGCCCCGAATGGGGAGCGAGGCGCTCATCGCTCATGGTGCGCACATAGTTCTGTCCGAAAGTAACGGCTGTAGTATCGACCTTAGCGTTCATCAAAGCTGCGTACTCTTCTATCGAAGAAGCCTTGCCCTGATAGTCTGCCAGAAGTTTCTCAGCTTTCTTCTCATTACGGATGCGAGAGGTGAGCACGTCGCGTACCTGGTTGTCAGAAACGGGAACGTAACCGGTGCTGTAAATATCGCGTAAAGCTGCAACTACGAAGTGGCTGTTATCATCGTTACCATAGATGGGTGAAACGGCTCCCTTATCAGCCTTAGTCGCCCACTTGGCAAGTGACTGTGTATCGCTCACGCCGTTGACTGAGAGAGATGCCTCGGTAACGGTAGCAGGGATAGCGGTATAACCGGCTGCGGCAGCTGCCTCAATGAATTTAGCGGCAGTGTTGTTTTCAGCGACAAATCCGCGGAGCTTTTCGTTGGTGTCGTTGATTGTTGCGTTAGAGGGCTCGAGGTGATAAGTAATCTCGGCAATGTCATAAGTGTTGACAGGTGCGCTCTTGCTGTTGACGTGGAAGATAACCTGGTTATTGAAACCGGCAGCTTCACCGGGAGCGAAATATTTGCCGGTCTCAGCTTCACCGAGTACGTTTACAAACTGAGTATAAGCGGGATCGAGAAGAGAAATCTTCTGATCAAGCTGCGACTGAGCTACCTTATCGCCGAGGGCTTCTACTGAAGTTCCGGCATTGAGTTCGACGAGAACTGAGTCAACATTTACACCTTCGTTAAGAATGACGAAGTCAACATTCATGCTATCGACAGCGGTTGATTCGCCGATAAGTTTAGCGATTGTGTATTTGTTGTCAAAGAATGAAACCTGCATCACAGAGTCGCTTTTGAGAGTATCAAGCACCTTGGAGATGCTTGCGGGAAGTTTAGCGGCTGAAGTGTTGATACGGTTTACAATGAAGTTAAGATCGCCGGAAACGGCTTCCGTACCGGGAAGCTGCTTGAGACCCATGATGGCATTTTCAACAGCCTGAGTTGCGGCAAGCTGATCGTCGCTTGAGGGAGTCACATCGACAAGGATGTAGTTGATCATATACTGATCGTTGGCGATACGGAACTGATTCTTATCCTTGTTATAGCGTGATGCGATCTCGGCGTCGGTTACAGGGAAGTCGTTATCGGGAAGAGACATAACGTCAATCTTAGCGTAACGGATAGAATCGGTAGAAGCGTTATCTTCATACATTGACTGAGCGTCAAGTTTGTTAGCCACGAGGCTGCCCATGATAAGGTTACCGAATTTCTGCTGACGGAGCATCTCTTTTGTCTGGTTTTCCAACTGATACCACATCTCTTTCAGCTGCTGAGCCTGCTCGGGTGAGAGACCGTTCTGAGTGGGGTTGAAAGCGTAATCGTAGAGCATGTCGGCAGAGGGGATACCCATCTGAGAAATTGACTGCTGAACATAGGGAATTGCAGTTTCACCGAGCATAGCGGCGCTGAGCTCGTTAGAAGTGACGGTGATACCGAGCTTGTCAAGCTCTGATTCCATTACTGCCTCAGCAACAAGCTGCTGGAGGGTTCGTTCCTGAATGAGCGCGATGTCTACGTTGCTGTATCCTTGCTGCTGCATCATCTGACGCTGCTGTTCAACACGTGACTGGAACGTGGTGATATCAATCTTTTTGCCATCGACTTTAACGACGGTAGTAGGATCGACAAACAATTTTTCAGGGTTGCTGATAGCCGTGAAAATGAAGAGTAGCAGGGCAAGACCTAAGATCGAAACGATCAGACCGGGTCTTTTGCGGATTTGTTCTAATGCTGACATTTAATTAAAAATGAGTTATGTTTTGATTTTTACTTTTTTCAATGCAAGGATGCGTCAGGCTCATCGGCTTGACGCATTTTAGCGCACAAAGATACATTATTTTCAATTTTAATCAAAACATTTTTGGGGTTTTATACTATAAACGTTGTCATTAAAGGCGTGAGACGGTCAAAACCGACAGTTTCAGGCTTTTTTAAAGTGATTTTTGAATGTTTCGCGCAGGACGTCGACATAGTCAAGTTTTTCCCAGTTGAACAACTCCACTTCAATGGTCTTGGTGGGTTCATACTTTGACGTGAATGTCTTTGTAACAGTGCGGGGAGTACGACCGAGATGCCCGTAAGTAGCGGTCTCGAGATAGATCGGTGCGCGGAGTTTGAAACGGGTCTCAATCGCATGTGGCGTCATATCGAAAATCTCTTTTACCACAGCCGATATCTCGGCATCAGTCATGTCCACGCGTGCTGACCCGCCGGTGTTGACATGCAGGCTGACAGGCTCTGCAACACCGATAGCATAGGCAACCTGCACCAGGGCATGGTCGGCGATACCGGCTGCAACAAGGTTTTTGGCTATGTGGCGAGCGGCATAGGCTGCCGACCGGTCGACCTTGGACGGGTCCTTGCCGGAGAAGGCGCCTCCGCCATGGGCTCCATGACCGCCGTAAGTGTCGACAATGATCTTACGACCGGTCAGACCTGTGTCGCCATGAGGTCCGCCGATCACAAACTTGCCGGTGGGATTGACATGAAGCACAAAATGGTCATCAATAAGATTGCGGAGATTTTCAGGCATCGCCTCCTTGACGCGGGGAATAAGAATCTCCTTGACGTCACGGCGTATCGTTTCGAGCATTTCTGCGTCGGCTTCGTCCTGGGTCTTTCCGTTTTCAGGCTTAATGAACTCGTCGTGCTGCGTCGATATAACGATAGTGTGAACTCTGACCGGCTTACCTGACTCGTCATATTCGACAGTCACCTGGCTTTTAGAGTCGGGGCGCAGGTAGCTCACAGTGTCGCCGTTTTCGTTGACATAGGTCATTGCCGACTTGTCACGGCGTATTTTTGAGAGTTCCTTTAACAGTGCATGACTGAGAGTGACTGTAAGCGGCATGTAAACCGGGGTCTCGTTGCAGGCATAGCCGAACATCATTCCCTGATCGCCTGCTCCCTGAGCCTCGGCATCGTCACGTTCTACTCCTCGGTTGATGTCAGCACTCTGCTCGTGCAATGCCGAGAGCACACCGCACGCCTCGCCGTCGAATTTCAGCTCACTGCGGTCGTATCCGATGTTTTTTATTACGCGACGCGTCACGTCCATAAGATCAATATAGGCATTACTCTTAACCTCGCCGGCGACTATGACCTGTCCGGTCGTTACGAGGGTCTCACATGCTACTTTTGACTGTGGATCGTGAGCAAGAAACTCGTCGAGGACAGCGTCGGAAATCTGATCGGCGACTTTATCGGGGTGTCCTTCTGACACTGACTCCGATGTAAACAGATAGTTCATATTAAAATTATGTATGTATTAATTTGTTTATATTCAATATCATAATATTATACCGAATTTTCGCCAGCGGCTGACGGCACAGAAACCGGCACCGTGGAAAATTGACAACAGACAATCTGCCAAAGCTAAAGCCACGGAACAACTGACGATACAATAATTGGGGTATGATTGTATAGAGATGATGCGGTTTTAGCATTTTTTTCTGTGGTTGCAAGCAGCCAAATTTTTCCACGTCGGTATTTGTCTCCTCTGCCGGGAGGCGGTTTTCGGTAAAACCGTTGCAAAGTTACGATATAAAATATATTCCTGCAAGAGTGCTGACAATATTTAACAGAGATAATAGTCAGTCGGTCATAGCAAATATTTCCCTTTTTTATCGTACATTTGCATCTGCGGATTACGATATGATTCGCACAAAAAACTATGAGACTGACAAACAGTTACATAGTGTGTGTACTGATAACTGCGTTCTTGCTTGCCGGGTGCAGTTCAACCCGTCATGTCCCTGACGGAAAGTATCTGCTTGACAATTCCTCCATAGAAATTCACGACGATGCTTCAGTCACGGCGTCATCACTGCACAACTATCTGCGCCAGACGCCCAATCATCGTGTGCTTGGTTTTGCCAAACTGCAACTTGGGGTCTATAACCTGTCGGGGCGTGATTCGACAAAATGGTATAACAAGTGGGTGCGTAAAATCGGGCAGGAACCGGTGATATATGACGATCAGCTGACTGAGCAATCGGCACGTCAGTTACGGCTCGCACTAATCAACCGTGGATATAACGACGTGACGGTAAGTATAGACACGACACGGCGAGACAGTAAAAAGAAAATTGACGTAAAGTATGTCATACACACAGGACAGCCTCATGTCATAAGGTCGATAGATTATAATATAGAAGATGCAGCGCTGGAAAAGATACTTGCTGCCGACACGGCAAATTACAGTATCAGACCCGGAGTACTGTTTGACCGCAATAATCTTGACGCCGAACGAACCCGTATCACGACTCTGATGCGCAATAACGGTTACTATGCGTTCAACAAGGACTATATAACGTTTATCGCCGACACAGCGGCAGGATCAAAAGAGGTCGATCTCGTCATGAATCTGAGGTGTCAGTCATCGGGGAAAGACGATGATGCAGCCACAGTAGTCAGCCACAAGCGTTACCTGATAAGAAACGTATGCTTTATAACCGATTACAACATGCTTGAAACGGCTCATGAAAACAATCGGCAGGAGCGCGACACCGTACGCTATAAAGGAATAACGGTAATATATGGCAAGGATCATTATCTGACACCCCGCATTCTTGATGAAAAATGCTATATACAGCCCGGACGCCCCTACTCTGGAAACGCCGTAGAGCGCACATACGAAGCGCTCAGCCAGCTTGGTATATTGAAATACGTCAATATCACAATGGAACCGGCTGGGAAGCTGGGCGACGAGGAACTGCTCGACGCATATATCCTTATTTCAAGAACCAAGAAACAGGGCATCACATTTGAACTTGAGGGCACTAATTCCGAGGGGGATTTCGGATTTGGTGTCGGGATGACCTATCAACACCGCAATCTCGCTCACAGTTCCGAATTGCTGACTGCAAAATTCCGTGGTTCCTACGAGAGCCTGTCGGGCAACCTCGACGGACTTATAAATAACCGCTACACCGAATTTGGCGCCGAGGTAGGCATCACGTTTCCTAAATTTGAGGCACCGTTTGTTTCCAAGAGTTTCAAGCAAAAAATACGTGCGACCACCGAATTCGCGTTGTCATTCAATCATCAGGAACGCCCCGAATACACTCGAATCATCGCCGGAGCGGCATGGAAATACAAATGGGCAAACCGTCTCAACACGGTGAGACGCACATTTGACTTCATTGACATCAACTTTGTCTATCTGCCCAACAGTACGATCGATTTCATAAACACGATAGCCCCGACCAACCCGCTTCTACGCTACAGTTATGAAGATCACTTCATAATGCGCATGGGGTACACATATTATAAGACAAACCGGCTACCGGTCACAACCGGATTGCAACGTTACCGTCCGCAGACCGACATATACACCTTCAGAGCGTCAGCCGAGACGGCGGGAAATCTGCTGTATGCTATCTCGTCGGCTATCGGGCAGAAAAAGAGTGACGGCGCTTACAAGATTTTCAACATTCAGTACGCCCAGTATGTCAAGGGCGATATCGCATACTCATGGAATCATACACTGGACAGCCGCAACTCGGTCGCGCTGCACGGACAGTTTGGAATCGCTTATCCGTACGGCAACTCATCGATGGTGCCGTTTGAAAAGCGTTTTTATGCCGGCGGCGCCAACGGTGTGAGAGGCTGGAGTGTCAGAACTCTCGGTCCGGGATGCTATGACTCGCGCAATTCAGTGACTGACTTTATCAATCAGTGTGGTGATATAAGTCTGTTTCTAAGCGCTGAGTATCGTGCCCGACTGTTCTGGGTACTTGAAGGTGCACTTTTCATCGATGCCGGTAATATATGGACTATACGCGACTACGAGACACAAGCGGGCGGTGTGTTTAAGTTTGATGAATTTTACAAGCAGATAGCACTTGCCTACGGACTCGGCATACGATTTGACTTTACTTACTTCCTGTTGCGACTCGACCTCGGCATGAAAGCTCATAATCCTGCGCAAAATCAGGAAAAGTGGCCTCTGATACACCCCCGATGGCATCGTGACGCGGCGTTCCATTTCTCGGTAGGCTACCCGTTCTGAAACAGATCTCTCACTAAATCTCAAATATAATGAAAAAGTTACTGATATTTGACCTCGACGGCACGTTGCTCAACACGATCGATGACCTCGGTACAGCGACAAACTATGCACTCAGTCAAGCGGGGTTCCCGACTCATGATATCAGCCAGTACCCGTTCATGGTTGGCAACGGCATCACCCGCCTTATCGAACGTGCGCTCCCGCCGTCCAACCGCTCTGAGGAGGTCGTTGACGCCATCCGTGAAAAATTTTTTGAATACTATGATGTGCATTGCACCGACTTGACGGTGCCTTATCCCGGAATCGAGCAATTACTCCAGACTCTGACATCGATGGACGTCAAAGTGGCGGTTGCCTCCAATAAATATCAGTCGGCGGTTGATAAACTCATAAATCACTACTTTCCGGAGATCCCGTGGGTCGCGGTCAAAGGACAGAAGCCTGATTTCCCGACTAAACCCGACCCATCGATAGTGTTTGATATCCTAAGTGAGTGTCCGACGGCAAAACAGGATGTGCTATATGTCGGCGACTCGGGCGTAGACATGGAGACCGGACGACGTGCATGCGTGTCGACATGCGGTGTCAGCTGGGGATTCCGCCCTGTCGACGAACTCGAGCGCTATCAGGCAATGTATATTGTCGACAAGCCGGTGCAGATAATAAGATTACTTGATAAAGACTGATTTCAGTTTTGCGGAAGCGCCGTGCCGTAATTGGGAAAAAAGTCGTAACTTTGCATTGAAAAATTGACTTACCGTCAAAACGTGCAAGAAAAACATATCTACATAACAATAGTGTCAAACAGTTAAGGTAAAAAAATTTTTATGGATTTCATTTGTGAGCTGCTCGGACCGGGCAATGAATCGCTTGCCAACACGCTGATACTCTATTCATTTGTGATAGCCCTTGGTATCTATCTGGGCAAACTGAAGATTGGAGGAGTGTCGCTTGGCGTGACTTTTGTCCTCTTCGTCGGTATCGTAATGGGGCATTTCAACTACACTGTCAACCCCGAAGTGCTCAAGTTTATCAGAGAGTTTGGTCTGATACTCTTTATTTTCGCTATCGGTCTACAGGTCGGTCCCGGTTTCTTCTCTTCGTTTAAGAAAGGCGGAATGACGCTTAACATGCTTGCCGTGCTTATAATTCTGCTTAACGTCGCAATCGTGCTTGCCATCTACTTTATCGAGGGAGAAAACACATCGATAGAGGCTCTTGTCGGCGTGATGTCGGGTGCCGTGACCAACACCCCCGGTCTTGCCGCGGCTCAACAGACAGCAGGCACGGCTAATGCCGTCAACACCATGTCGATGGGTTATGCCGCCGCCTATCCCCTCGGCGTTGTCGGAATCATCCTCGCCATGTTTATCATCAAGGCGATATTCCATATCAAGATAGAAAACGAAATAAACGAGATAAACGAGGAAAAAGAAAACAGCCAGCTGAAGCCCAATATCCTCTCGTTTGAGGTTTCAAACAGTCTGATCGACGGAAAAAATCTCGTGCAGCTCCACGATATCATCCAGACCGACTTTGTCATCTCACGAATAATGACACCCGACGGCAAAATCATCATCCCCGTGTCAACCACTGAAATCCATGTCGGCGACAAATTGCGTGTCGTTCTGTCGGCTCAGGACGCGCACCGTTTTGAGGCGATGATCGGTCCCGGCATCCACATCGACTGGGAGGCAGAGACCTCGAGCACCGTGGTGTCGCGCCGTATCGTGGTGACCAAGAGCAAATACAACGGCGTGGCGCTCGGAGCGCTCCGTCTTCACAACGGCTACAACCTCAATGCCACCCGCGTAAACCGTGCCGGCGTTGATCTTCTCGCCGCGCCCAACCTCCGTCTGCAGATGGGTGACCGTATAACGGTCGTGGGCAATCTCAATGACATCGACCGCCTTGCCAACAAGCTCGGCAACTCTATGAAACGACTCAATCAGCCTAACCTCATCACTATCTTTGTAGGAATCATGTTCGGTATCATACTGGGCTCGATACAAGTAGGATTCGGCATGAAACTCGGTCTCGCAGGCGGTCCTCTTGTCGTAGCGATTCTGCTCAGCCGCTTCGGTTACAAATTGAAACTGGTGACCTACACG
Source organism: uncultured Bacteroides sp. (assembly GCA_964442005.1). GTDB lineage: Bacteria > Bacteroidota > Bacteroidia > Bacteroidales > Muribaculaceae > JAAVFS01. The sequence goes on from CAYTWG010000075.1 coordinate 8,239, forward strand.
TCATCGTCGGCATCAATGATGCTCCGCGAACTTGGTATATGCCTATTCCTTGCATCGGTCGGCATTTCAGCCGGCAAGGGATTCGTCTCCAACGTGTTCTCCGAGACCGGTATGTGGTGGGTCATTTGGGGCTTCATCATCACGATCGTGCCGTTGCTGATTGTCGGCATCATAGCCCGCGGCGTCTACAAGATCAACTATCTCTCTATCATGGGTCTGATGTCGGGCGGTTGCACCGATCCCCCCGCACTCGCCTATGCCAACAACTCGACCGATAATGACGCCCCGGCGGTCGCTTACTCGACGGTCTACCCGCTCACCATGTTCCTGCGAGTGGTTGCCGCCCAAGCTCTCATCCTCTGCTTCTTCTGACACGACAAGTCCCTCAGAGAGGGACTCACGGATAAATGAAAACGACAGAGCTCCCGACCCTGGATTGAGTCGGGAGCTCTGTCGTTTTATCCAATAATCTTTATTTCAAGGTCTCTCTGCGTTATGCATTTGTAGGGATATGTTCCCTGATTTTAGCCTCGAGAATACCGGCTTGCTGAACGCCTACCGCACGCCACACAGCCTCTCCGCCTTTGAAAAGGATGAGTGTAGGCACCGACTGCACGCGATAGCGTGATGTCACCTCCTGATTGCGGTCAATATCGATCTTGATGATTGTGGCTTCGTCGCCTAAAGCATTTTTAACCTGATCAAGGATTGGCGACTGCATCTTGCAGGGACCGCACCATGTCGCAAAGAAGTCGACAAGCGTAGGTTTCTCGCTATTGATGATATCGTTAAATTCGTTCATGATGTTTTGTGTTTTTATATTATTAATTTTTTATTCAACTCTGAATATATAACACCTGAAGGACACAGTATGTTTACCGCTCGCCGATTTATCTGAATAATCCAAATAGAAACGCACAGTTTTAGAGGTTTCTATCAGATTAACAATC
>CAYTWG010000076.1:0-9015 GCA_964442005.1 uncultured Bacteroides sp.
CCTACGAGGAAATCTGCGCTGCTATGAAGGAAGCTTCTGAAGGCGAACTCAAGGGTATCCTCGGCTACACTGAAGATGCAGTTGTATCAAGCGACTTCCTCGGTTGCCCCCTCACCTCTATCTTCGATGCTAAGGCTGGTATCCAGCTCACTCCCACCTTCGTTAAGGTCGTTTCTTGGTATGACAACGAAATCGGCTACTCTAACAAGGTGCTCGACCTCATCGCTCACATGAAGAAAGTTAACGGCTAATCTCACAATTAGTCACTGACAAATACTTCGGCGCCCTGCTGACCGTCATGCGGTCGGCAGGGCGCTCTGCTTTTCAGGCACAGCACCGGAACCACCTGTCACGACACGCAAAAAAATGTCACGCGATAAGTCATAAGGAGATAAAAATAACTATCTTTGTAGTGACAGTAACCGACGGCAATAAAAATCTTGCAGTAGCGTGATGAATCATAATGACGACATAATATCCCGACGCACATGGGTAAAGCGCGTAGCCGCAGGGCTGACCGGTGCCGTTGCCACTGCTGCAACGGTAGCATGCCAGAGTCAAGCGACACCCGACAACAGCCTCCCGGCAGCTGACGCAACGATACCGTGCGACGGCTGCGGCAAATGCATGCCGTGTGCCTACGGAGTCGACATCCCCGCGATTCTCATGTTCTATAACCGTGTCACCTCCGAGGGGCTGATTCCGGCTGACGGCGATATAACGAAACTGACACGCGAACAACGCCACCGCCTGCTGCGCGACTACGACCGTGAGATTGACCACCGGCACGCAGCATTGCGCTGCATCTCGTGCTTTCACTGCGTTCCCGAGTGCGACAAAAAGATAATCATCCCGCGCGAACTTGACCGCATCACACGAATGACCGACACTCTCAGAGACATGGAATGTTATGACGAATAGCCACCGACGACATAGACGGTTGACGACCGGCAGGATACTGAGATACATACGTATCACAGCGAGCGTGTTTATGGCTCTCGCCATGACACTGCTGTTTGTGTCGGGCACAGCGGCAATATCATTGAAAATGCAATGGGTCGCCCGGTTACAGATTGTCCCGCTCGCCATGTCGGCATCGTTGTCGGTGATAGGATTCTGGCTGTTGCTGACACTGGTTTTCGGCAGGGTGTACTGTTCGATGGTCTGTCCGATGGGCGTCCTTCAGGATGTCGCGGCACGTTCACGACGCCTGACACGACGCAACCGACAACGCCATGTCTACCGGTTCCGCCCGTCGCTTAACTCCCTACGTCTCGCTGTGGCGATAGCTGTCGTAGTGACGGCATGTATAGGCATCCCTTTACTTATCTCAGTTACCGACCCTTACAGCGCCTACGGACGCATCGCAGGCAACCTGTTCCGACCGCTTGTCGACATTATGCTGTCACGCGAAGTCATCGTCGGCACGGTTGCAGGCATGACCGTCGCCGCCCTCTCGTTTATAATTGTCGGCGCGATAGCATATCGCTCAGGACGCACACTATGTAACACGGTGTGTCCGGTAGGATCGGCGCTCGGCTTACTTAGCCGCTTCTCGATCTTTCACTTTGAGATAGACACCGACACCTGTGTGCACTGTAATAAATGCGAGTATGTGTGTAAAAGTCACTGCATCAATCTGCGCGATTCCACCGTCGACGGGTCAAGATGTGTCAATTGCTTTAACTGCATCGCCGTATGTCCGGTAGGTTCGATACGCTACACTGTCACACGTAAAAAGCTGTCAATCCCGATGATGCAGCGTGCCGATACCACGCCGCCACAGCCGTCGGCATCAATAGAAAACACGACCGGCATCGCTGAAACACGCAAAGTCGACCGACGCACATTTCTGGCGACAGGGCTCTTTGTAGCAATCGGTCCTGCCGTGAACGCAGCCGACCGAGCTGTCTCACGAGTCAAGGCGATGGAGACCGGCGCACGTCCGCTACAACGGTTCAGACACGTATCGCCTCCGGGGGCACTGTCCCATGCCCTGTTTCTCGAGCGATGCACCGGATGCGGACTATGTATTGCCGAATGTACGGGCAAAGTGTTACGCGCCGCCGACCGTCAGTACGGTCTGCGCAACGCACTTCACCCGGTGATGGACTTTGAAAGCGGGTACTGTCTCTACAACTGCAACCGCTGCACACGTCTTTGTCCCACCGGCGCCCTCGTACCGCTGACCCGCGAGGAGAAACACGCCTACGTAATAGGTAAAGCGCGCATCGAACCCGACAACTGTATCGGATGTGGCATGTGCGCACGACGCTGCCCACGCGAAGCCATCACCATGACGACACTCCACGACAACCGCCGAATAGCGACATTAAGTTCCCCCGAAAGCTGTATCGGATGTGGAGCCTGTGAGTACATCTGTCCCGCGTCGCCCGTAAAGGCTATTGTGGTCGACGGCGTGACTGACCGACACAAGCATTAGTAACCACAGCCGGAACGGCAACGCAACGTCAGACCGGCTCATAATAACTTTATAATAAATGAAACAGTATCTTGACTTGCTCAGCCACATAATGGACAACGGCACCTCCAAGGAGGACCGCACCGGCACAGGCACCCGCAGCGTATTCGGCTACCAGATGAGATTTAATCTTGCCGACGGATTCCCGCTCCTGACCACCAAGAAATTACATCTGAAATCTATCATCCATGAGCTACTGTGGTTTCTAAACGGTGACACCAACGTGAAATACCTCCAGGACAACGGAGTCAGAATATGGAACGAGTGGGCTGACGAGAACGGCGACCTCGGACACATATACGGTTACCAGTGGCGATCATGGAAAGACTATGACGGAGGTTTCATAGATCAGATCTCGGAAGCAGTCGAAACGATAAAACACAACCCTGACTCGCGCCGCATAATAGTCAGTGCCTGGAATGTAGCCGACCTTAAGAACATGAATCTGCCACCGTGTCACGCATTTTTCCAGTTCTATGTCGCCGACGGCAAGCTATCGCTGCAACTTTATCAGCGCAGTGCCGACAGTTTCCTCGGAGTACCGTTCAACATCGCCTCCTACGCTCTGCTGCTCATGATGATGGCACAGGTAACGGGACTTGAAGCCGGCGAATTTGTCCACACGCTCGGTGACGCCCACATCTACAACAATCATTTTGAACAGGTCAGGGAACAACTTTCGCGCACGCCGAGAAAATTGCCCCGCATGATTATAAACCCTGATGTAAAAAGCATCTTCGACTTCAAGTATGACGATTTCAAGCTTGAGGACTACGATCCGCTGCCTCACATCAAAGCCACAGTATCGGTATGACACGACGACACCTGTCCATCATTGTCGCAATAGCTGACGCCAACGCCATCGGACGCGGCGGCGACTTGCTGTTCCACATAAGCGATGACCTGCGTCATTTCAAGCGACTGACGATGGGACATCCCATCATCATGGGACGCAAGACATTTGAATCATTCCCGAGCGGTCCGCTACCGGGACGGCGCAACATGGTTATCACACGTAACAGCGACTATGCACACGAAGGCATCGAGACGTTCCCGTCACTTGAAGCCGCGCTCGACGCCACCGACGATGCCGAGCCATTTGTCATCGGCGGAGGCGAGATTTACCGTGCCGCGCTCCAACTTGCCGACCGTCTCTACGTGACACGCATTGACGCACATGTCGATGATGCCGACACGTTTTTCCCGGAGATAGACCGGAATGAATGGACCGAGACATCGACCGGCGACACAATTGTCGACCTGAAGACGGGAGTAAGCTATCGGTTTACTTGCCTATCTCGAAGATAAACACTATCTTTGTCGTGACGAAACAGGGTTGACACAACGTAAATCCATAACCGCGACAACCTTGCCGCCGTCATGCCCCGGTAGTTCAACGGATAGAATAGAAGTTTCCTAAACTTTAGATAGCAGTTCGATTCTGCTCCGGGGTACAACTATCACAATCACCAGTTTGCTGACAATGTGGAAAAAACTCCTGACCGACATGCGCCTGCTGCTTGTCGCCGTGCTTGCCGCGGTGATGGGAGCGTGTGCCAGCATCGGACGTCCCGAAGGCGGACCGCGCGATGTCACTCCACCGGTCTTTATGCATAGTAACCCGGCTCCCGGAACCACCAATTTCAACCGTTCCAACCTGTCGGCTTATTTCAATGAGAACATCAAGCTCGAGGATATATCCAACAAAGTCGTAGTATCACCCGCACAGCGTCAGACTCCGTCAATAAGTGCCAACGGTAAGAAACTCTCGATCGAGTTACGCGACTCACTGATTCCCAACACGACTTATACCATTGACTTCACCGACGCAATACGCGACCTTAACGAAGGCAACATCCTTGACGGATTTGCACTCGACTTTGCCACCGGCGACACCATCGACACCCTCCGTATCTCGGGCATGGTGCTTGAAGCTCACAACCTCGAGCCGGCTCAGGGCATGCTCGTAGGCGTATATTCCAATCTCGCCGACTCGGCAATCTCGACACTGAAACTCGACCGTATCGCAAAGACTAACCAGTACGGACAGTTCACCATCCGCAATCTTAAACCGGGCACATATAACGTGTTTGCCCTCACCGACATGAACCGCGACTATCATTGGGATCGCTCAGAGGATGTAGGATTCTACGGCATCCCTGTCGTGCCTATCGCGGAAAATATCGTCGTCACCGACACGCTTGCCGACCAGGCAGGCAATGACTCTATCGCACAACGTCCCGGTGTAAAATATCTTCCCAATGACATACTCATCACGTGGTTTAACGAAGGATATTCGGCACAGTATCTGAAGGACTATGCCCGTGCCGACAGCAACAAGGTGACAATGACATTTGCCGCTCCGTCTGACTCATTACCTGTGCTGACGATAGTCAACGGACCTAATGCCGGTCGTGTCATTGACTCGTCAGCCGCAGTGCTTGAACACTCGCTCTCTCTCGACTCGCTCACCTATTGGCTGACCGACACGGCGATAATCGCCCAGGACTCGTTGCTGATTGCGGCAAGATACCTGCGCACCGATACGCTCGATCAACTGTCATGGACAAGTGATACACTACGCTTTTTCAACAAAGCTAAACGCTCTGCCAAGAAAACGACAAAAAAGAAAAAATCCAATAACAACGAGAATGAGGACTCAGTCCCCAAGATTGAGTTCATGTCGATGAGAATCCTCACATCGTCGACCCAGGAAGTAAACAAGCCGCTACTATTCAGAAGCGACACTCCGATTGATTCTATCGTGCCGGACTCGTGGCATCTTGAAATGCAGGTTGATACCGTCTGGAAGAAACTCGTTACACCACCTCTTGTAGCCGACACGACAGGACATATCCTCGACTATTCGCTCAGCTACGACTGGGAACCGGGTACAAAGTACCGGTTCACGGTCGACTCGGCAAGCATATATACAGTTTACGGTCGGTGGAACAACTCGATAAAGCATGAATTTAACGTGCGCCCGATCGAGGAGTATTCCGAAATAACATTCACCATGCCGGGACTCCCGTTTGACGCCCCCGTAGTAGTGGAATTGCTCAACACATCCGACAACCCCGTTGCGACAACAACAGCTAAAGACGGCAAAGCAGTGTTCAGCTATATTCTCCCCGGGACATTCTACGCCCGCGCTTACATCGATTCCAACGGAAACGGCAAATGGGACACAGGCAACATTTCAGAAAAGCGTCAGCCCGAGGAAGTCTACTACTACCCCAAGAAAATCAACCTGAAGAAAAATTGGGACATGCAGCAGACATGGGACATCTACGAACTCCCCGTCGACCAGCAGAAACCGTTAGAAATAAAGAAAAACAAACCGAAACTGAGCGAGCGAGACCGCCTCAACAAGAAAGACGAGGACGAAGAAGAGGATGAGGATGACATGTTCGGTAACGACATGTACGGCTCGCCGGGTAATTTCAATGACCCCTATCAGTCGAAACGCAACAATAATTTGCGACGATGATTCAACTCCGGACTAATGCGCCGGTCACCCCGGTTTAATTTCAACTGCTTTTTATGGACCAACCCAGACTCAATAAAGAAACGATCACCAATCCCGAACTGTGGCAACTATATCTCGACATAGCGCCCGACCGGCTTGACGTGATGATATACAGCCCGGTCGAGGACCGTTCAATGGTGACGGCGACATTCCAGCTCGACCCGGCAGCTCAAGATACGGCAAAAGCTGTCGAAGAGATTGTATACGATAACCCTCTGTTGCTTGCCGATTTCAAACGTGCTACGGTGGTATATCACACCGACAGATTCTCGGTCATGCCTGCGCAACTGACCGACAGCGACATTACCGACGCCGTAATGGCAATCTATCAGCCCGAGCCTCAGCCCGGCTCCGAGACTCTGAGCAACGAGCTTCCGGGACTTGATGCCACGATACATTTCAACATGCCTGCCGAGCTATATAACTTCCTGATGAGGACATTCAACTGCCCGCGCGTGTTCCATCATCTTGCTCCGCTCGCCATCTATTTCCACAGCAGCAACCGGCTCGGCAACACCAATAAAACATTTATAAACATACGCGGCAACCGGCTCGACATCATATCATTCACACGTGACACGGTAATGACAGCCAACACGTTTACGTTCCGAAGCGACCTTGACGCCGTATATTATACACTCGCAGCACGCGAGCTCAACGGTCTCGACCCCGACGAGCACGAGCTCCTTATCAGCGGCGACCGCAACGCACGTGAAGCGATCACCCCGTTATTGCGTAAATATGTCGCCTATGTCATGCCGGTAATCTTCCCGTCAATCATGTTTAAGGCTGGAGGACAGACAGCCATGAACTCACCGTTTGAACTAATTGTTACCCCGTTATGCGAATAATAAGAGGAAAATACGGACGTCGGCGATTTGATGTGCCGACCAATATATCGGCTCGTCCCACGACCGACTTTGCCCGCGAAAACATTTTTAATGTTCTTGAAAACCTCGTCGACTTTGACGACGAGCCTGTTGCTCTCGACCTTTTTGCCGGAACCGGAGCCATAACTTTTGAATTTCTTTCACGAGGATGCTCTGAAGTGACATCGATAGAGAAAGCCGCCACTCAGTATAATTTCATACGAAAAGTCGCCCAACAGCTCAATGTAAGCAATCTGCGCCTGATCAAAGGAGACGCGTTGAAATTTGCTGAAATGTCTGATCAGAAATTCGACATAATATTTGCCGACCCCCCATATGATCTCCCCGACTTCGGCACAATACCGGAATTGATACTCAACTCACGGATGCTCAAGCCCGAAACCATAATCGTGGTAGAACACTCAAAAAAATACGATTTCTCCACGTTGCCCCACTTCCTTGAACACCGCGCCTACGGCAGCGTCAATTTCTCAATCTTCGACTGTTCAAAATAAATTTTTTCACGATAAAAACAGAGCGTGGCACTGAATCTCAGCAATTCAGTGCCACGCTCATTTTATAGTTTAGATAGTCGGCGGCAGGAGCAATCCTCCCGCCGCACGACATCCGTGTATTTATTTATTGGAATCCTCTACCGGTTTGATTTCGGGATCCACGCCCCACTGCTGCTGAGCGAGACGGCGGTAGTTGTTATAACGCCAGCGTGCATTCTCCTTAGCTGCTGCGAAGAGCTCGGCAGCCTCGGCAGGATACTGTTTCATGACTGAAGCATAGCGAACTTCACCCTTGAGGAAGTCCTCAAATGCATCCCAGTTAGGCTCCTTACTGTCGAGAGTGAAGGGGTTCTTACCTTCAGCTTCAACGGCAGGATTGTAACGCCAGAGGTGCCAGTAACCGCAAGCAACTGCATCGGCTTCTTCATGCTGCGACTTACCCATACCGGCTTTGATACCGTGGTTGATACAGGGAGCGTAAGCGATGATAATTGAAGGACCGTCGTAAGCTTCAGCCTCGCGGATAGCCTTGAGAGTCTGAGCGTTGTCGGCACCCATAGCCACCTGAGCGGCATATACGTAACCGTAGGTAGTAGCGATGAGACCGAGATCTTTTTTACGGATGCGCTTTCCTGAAGCAGCAAACTTGGCGATAGCACCGATAGGAGTAGCCTTTGAAGCCTGACCGCCGGTGTTAGAGTAAACCTCAGTGTCGACAACGAGGACGTTGACATTCTTGCCAGAAGCGAGCACGTGGTCGAGACCGCCGAAACCTATATCGTAAGCAGCACCGTCACCGGCGATGATCCACTGTGAACGCTTGGCAATATACTGCTTGAGCGAGAGGATATTGTTGCAAGCCTCGCATGCACATGCCTCGCAGAGAGGAATAAGCTTATCAGCGATTTCGCGAGTCTTTGCAGCGTCATCACGGTTTTCAAGCCATGAAGCAGCGAGAGCCTTGATTTCATCGTTACAGTCGGGACACTCGGTAGCAGCGTGCATAAAGCCTTCAAGACGTTTTGTCATTTTCTCGTTAGCGATAGTCATACCGAGACCAAACTCAGCGAAGTCTTCGAAGAGCGAGTTGGCCCAAGCGGGACCGTGACCACGATGATTGGTTGTATAAGGAGTAGAAGGAACCGAGCCTGAGTAGATTGATGAGCAACCGGTAGCATTGGCGACCATTTCATGATCACCGAAGAGCTGAGAGATGAGTTTCACATAAGGTGTCTCACCACAGCCCGAGCATGCACCTGAGAATTCAAAGAGCGGAGTTGCAAACTGGCTGTTCTTCACATTAGCCTTTATGTCGACAAGATCCTGCTTTGAAGATACCTTGGCAACGCAGTAGTCCCAATCCTTCTGAACATCGAGCTGGGTTTCGAGAGGCTTCATTTCGAGAGCCTTCACGCCCTTCTTGCCGGGGCAGACGTCCACGCAGTTGCCGCAGCCGAGGCAGTCGAGGGGGTCGACGGCCTGGATGAAGCGCATGCCGGCGAAAGTCTTGCCGATAGCGGGGAGGGTGTAGTCCTCGCCGAAGGGAGCGCCTTCCATTTCCTTGGCGTCGAGCACGAAGGGACGGATGGCGGCGTGGGGGCAGACGTAGGCGCACTTGTT
>CAYTWG010000077.1:0-8983 GCA_964442005.1 uncultured Bacteroides sp.
AAAACGGAATCCGTCAAAGCGGAACTCGTCAATCCAGTACTTGCAGTTGGACAGCAGAAAATGCAGCACCTCATTCTTTCCGTAATCGAAGCAGAGCGAGTCCCATGCCGGATGTTCCCGGCGACCGTCACCGTAGAAGTACTGGTCATAGCTGCCGTCGAGACGACCGAGCCCCTCGACCTCGTTTTTCACCGCGTGGGAGTGCACGATGTCCATGATGACAGCGATGCCGAGACGGTGAGCCTCGTCGACAAGCTCCTTCAGCTCCTCGGGAGTGCCGAAACGGCTTGAGGGAGCAAAGAAATTAGAGACATGATAGCCAAACGACCCGTAGTAAGGATGTTCCTGAATGGCCATGATCTGAATGGCATTATAACCGTCGGCAGCTATGCGCGGGAGCACACTTTGGCGGAACTCGGCGTAGCTTCCGACCCCCTCCCGCTCCTGAGCCATTCCGATGTGGCACTCGTAGATGAGCAGCGGGCTCGTGTCGGGCTTGAAATCGTTGACCTTCCACCGGTAAGGCTCGGGAGCCCACACCTGAGCGGAGAATATCGCCGTCTTTTCGTCCTGCACCACACGGGTGGCATAAGCGGGAATACGCTCGCCGCGACCGCCGTTCCATCTGACAGCCATCTTGTAGAGATCGCCGTGCTTCATGGCATCGGCAGGGAGCCGCAACTCCCAGACACCGTTGTCGACACGCTTAAGCGCATACCGCGGATTTTCTTTCCAACTGTTGAAGTCGCCTATGAGAGTTATCGACGTAGCATTGGGAGCCCACTCGCGGAACACCCATCCGTTGCTGTCGCGGTGCAGACCAAAATATTGGTGAGCATTGGCAAACTCCGATAGCGAGCCGCTTTCCTGAGTCAGCTCCGCTTCTTTCTTAACGGCATCATTGTAACGACCGGTGATTGCCTCGGCATAAGGGGCAAGCCAGGGATCGTTCTTGATTATCGACAACTTTTTCTGTTTCATAATGAATCATACTGTTTATGGGGAGACACCACAAAGATAATCAACTTTTTGATATAAACCGTTATCCACGGAAAAATAAATAGCCGTCTATTTTTACGAACAATTGCTGACAAATACTTGCACGACTCATACCTATGCACTATATTTGCAGTATCTCCAATCCATCATAAATCCAACAATTTAAGTCTATACCCAGCATGAATTATCTTGAACGAATCTGTCCATTGGTCGTGACACTCGCCTTGTGTGCGGGCATCCGGGATTCTCGGGCTATTGAGAATAATCACAATAACTCTCTTCCAAAACTGCCGGAAATGCCGGAAGTGCCTGCCGCATTGCCCGTAGGAAGTGTGGCGATGGGTCCTCTGGAAACTTTTGAGGAAGTTACATTAGACATCCCGATTGCAGAAGGACCGTTCAAACCCGACTGGGAATCTATCGAGAGTAACTATCCGGGCACTCCGGAGTGGCTTAGAGATGCGAAATTCGGCATTTGGGTACACTTCGGACCTCAGTCGGCAGGAGAAAGCGGCGACTGGTATGCCCGCCATCTTTATAAAGAAAAACATCATGCTTATAAGAAGCATCTGGAAAAATATGGACATCCGTCCGAGGTAGGATATAAGGAAGTCCTCAAGGACTGGAACCCCACAAAGCTTGATCCTGAATACCTTACACAGCTATATCATAAAGCGGGAGCTCGGTTCCTTATGATTCAGGGAGTGCATCATGATAATTATGACCTCTGGAATTCTCAATATCAGCCGTGGAACTCGATGAATATAGGACCGAAACGCGACTTTCTGCGGGAATGGTCGGAAGCATGCAACAAATCGGGCATGCGGTATGGAGTGACCTTTCATCATGAATACACCTGGTGGTGGTGGCAGACGGCATTCGGTCATGACAGTGCAGGAGAAAAGGCGGGGGTGCCATACGACGGACACCTGACGCTTGCCGTCGGCAAGGGTAAATGGTGGGAGGGGTATGATCCGAAGCTCCTCTATGGAATTGATTTAAGAGAATATGAAACCGTCGAAGAGAGAGCGCAGAGTCCTTGGTCGCCACCTGATCCCGGTATCTTCTCGCGCCATCTTGACTATGCAAAGTGGTATGCGACACAATGGGCTCTAAGAATTATGGACGTGGTCGATAATTATGACCCTGACTTTATTTATACCGACGGAACCGTGCAAGGTCCGTTCACCGGCGACGGAACAGGAACGGGCTTCAAGTGTAACGCTATGCCGGTAGTGATCGCCGACTACTACAACCGCACTCTGAAAAATCGCGGGGAGGTGAACACTTTCAGCATTATCAAGTTCCGAAATCCCACAAATGGAGCCGTCAACACAGCAGAGTTTGATTTTCCTGACACCATCAACTCGGCACAGCCATGGATCAGGGAAGCGCCATTAGGCGATTGGTTTTACGCTCCCGGCTTTACGTATGACTCCGGTATGATGATACGTTTCATAATCGAGTCAATAGCCCGAGACGGTAATGCGGCAATCAACATTTGCCTGCATCCCGACGGCTCTATCGATGATGAATGTGTCAAAATGCTGGAGGAAGTGGGCGAATGGATGAAAATCAACGGTCAGGCTGTATATGGCAGCCGTGCATGGCACACATTGGGAGAAGGGGAAAGGAACAGCGATGGAAAGCTGAGGACTCTTCCCGGCGGTGGTCTCGGTAAGCGACATGCCGGCTTCAAGTTCTCGACAAAAGATTTCAGGTTCACGGTAGGAAAAGATAATGCCTTGTATGCCTTCAGCATGACAATCCCTCAACCGGGTGAAGAATTGAGGATTACATCGCTTGGACGAGGGAAGAATGATACGGTGAAGAATATCTCGCTTCTCGGTAGCGATGAAAAGATCGATTACACTCAAACCGACAACGAACTTGTGATCAAATGCCCTGACGTGTCAGATTTTAAGACATCATTGGTATTTAAGATTGAACAATGAGTCGCGGAGGTGTAAAAATCCGGCTTTTTATCGTAAATTTGTAAAAATTTAGTACGACTATAATTCTAACACGATTTTATATAAGTAGACTACGGTCATGAAAAAATTTATCAGCTTCGCGGCGGCACTCGGAATGGGGATCGCCGCTTATGCCGCAACAGGCAACAACACAGTCCTTAACGCCAACGATCCCGCCATACGATACACCGGTCGTACGCAGGTCCTTCCCGACGGTTCCGTCGCCTTTGACTGGTCAGGCACATATCTCGAGACTCGTCTCCAGAGCCGTAACCTCGACCTTAAAGTCTCCGACACCAAGACCAACTATTACGATGTATTTATAGACGGAAAGCTTCACAAGGTAGTAAAGACTTGCGGCACTGACACCGTCATCAACTTCGTCTCGGGACTTGACCGCCGTCCCCACAGCCTGCGCATACAGAAACGCTCGGAAGGCGAGGCGGGAAAAACCACTTTCCACAACTTCATCCTCGACAAGAACGGATCGCTCTCGGAAGAACCGCGCACACGCACACGCCACATCGAGTTTATCGGCAACTCGCTGACATGCGGCTTCGGCACCGAGGGAGAAAACCGCGACGAGCCCTACAAAGTAGAGACCGAAAACTGTAACCTCTCCTACTCGACCATCATACCGCGCTATTTCAACGCCGACTACACACTCATCGCCCACTCAGGTCGCGGAGCCGTGCGCAACTGGGGCGACTCGGTGCGCGTCTCAAGGACCACCATGAAGGACAAGATGATGCAGACATTTGACGAGGACACGCTGCCCAAGTGGGACTTCGCAGCCGGCTATCGTCCCGACCTGGTCATCATTAACCTCGGCTCCAACGACTTCTCACTCGAGCCTCAGCCCTACAAGAGCGAGTTTGTAAAGGCTTATACCCAGATATTGAAGCAGATACGCGAAGGCTACGGCAACGTGCCCGTCATCTGTGTCTACAGCTGCACAGTCCCCGCTCCGGTCTACTCCTACTTTGAAGCCGCTCTTGCCGAGATGAACGACCCCGACATCCATCTTGTCTCCCTCCCCGCCGGACTGCTCAACACCACTACCGACCTCGGTTCAGTGTGGCACCCCAACTACAACGGACAGCGCAAGATGGCGATGGTGCTCATCCCGCAGATCGCTACTATCATGGACTGGGAAATCACCGGTGCACCGGTCGAGTGACCCTGCTGCCGTCAGAATGTCATAGACATCGACAGCATGACCGATTGACTGCCGTGACCGTCGGGCGCAAGCGTAATCGCCGAGTTTATCTGACGGTCATGGCGTTCTTTCCATCCATGCGCATCATTGCCACGGAAATACCCCAGAAATTCATTAACCGGGTCAAGGACAAACGCGGCAACGTAGCCCAGAGGTTTCCATCCGAGCAGCTTGTAGTCATGCTGAACGATATAACGTTTGGCAAGATAAAATGCCTCGCCCAGCACCAGACCGCCCATAGGAGTGATTACCAGATCCTGCCATGACGGGATCTCCATGAACGCCTCAACGCCAAACTCCCAGAACACCGTCGACACGGCGAAACTGTAAAGCCACGAATACCACATGTTGAAACCCTGACTGCGGGCACTCATGTAATATGCTGCTCCGGCGTAGGGGTGGAGAATATAGTTGAACACCGGATTATCGCCATCGACATGAGGACCGTGGCTGACATTCTGAAAATAGCGTTCAAACATCGGGACAGTCTCAAACTCCTCCTTGTTCCACGCTGTCGCGTCCTCGGGCAGAAGTTGCAGCACGGCAAGCGCCGTCAGTCCACCGCCCACCAGCAACGCCGAGTTTGCCGCCAGCCGCCCGTAGTGAGGGTAATTACCTGATATCGAGTAAGGCATGTCATAAATACTCGGTTGCTTGGGACTCATCTTCACCGGGTCTATCACAAACGCCGGCTTCTCCCCGGGCATTGTGTCGGTCTCATAATCATTCTCATCGATATATTCATCCACCACCTCATCGGGTATATCCTCATATATATCGTTGGCACGGGCTGAAACTGTACCCGCCATCAACACTGTCAGAAAGAAAATACGTGTTTTCATCATTACATCCCTCCTTAATTGATTAATCTCCGCCACGATACCGGTTGATTACGGGTCGGAGCGGTCGTTGCGTTTTTCAATAATTTTTTCATGTGGCGGTCAGACTGCGGTCCTCCCGACACCATCCCTGTAATTTTATTCTTCAATATTTAAACAACCTAACCGTCCTTTAATCTTAGTCGGAGGCTCACGTTTTCTTCATTATTAACATTATTTTAATATCCGGCGGCGCTATTACACCGGCTCAGTCCGTAACGGTTCTGACCCCGTAGTGATTTTAATGACCTCTGCCGACTTTTGACGCAAGAAAATTATCGGGGAGGAATGGATTTTTTCAAAACTTCTGTGTAAATTTGCAAAAAATTACACCACCACATACATAAGAAACTGATGGACTACGGAATTATTGACCTGTTAGGACTCCTTGGAGCAGTAGGATTATTCCTCTACGGAATGAAAGTGATGAGTGAAGGTCTCCAGAAAGCCGCGGGTGACAGACTGCGCAACATCCTCGGAGCCATGACTCGCAACCGCCTGACGGGCACAATCACGGGTTTCTTCATCACGGCGCTGATACAAAGCTCGTCGGCATCGATTGTAATGGTGGTCAGCTTTGTCAACGCGGGACTGATGACACTCGCACAGTCGATGGCGGTCATCTTCGGTGCCAACGTCGGAACGACCTTCACGGCATGGATCATCTCGCTGCTCGGATTTAAGGTCGACATGGCGGCATTTGCCGTGCCGCTGATGTCACTTGCCGTGATACTCCTATACTCCAGCAAGAGCCGCAAAAAGTCGATCGGTGAGTTCCTGATAGGATTCTGCCTCCTGTTCCTCGGTCTCGGCATGATTTCAGACTACGTGCCCGACCTTCAGCACAACCCCGAGATGCTGTCGTTCCTTCAGCACTATGCTTCCATGGGATTTGCCTCGGTGCTGATATTTGTAGCCGTGGGCATGGTGGTGACAATGATTATCCAGTCGTCAGCAGCAACGTTTGCCATCACGCTTATCATGTTCAGCAAGGGATGGATCGACTTCCCTCTCGCATGTGCGCTCGTGCTTGGCAGCGCTATCGGTACGACCATCACGCCTATCCTCGCGTCAATGAGCGGTAACGTAGCAGCCAAGCGCACGGCAATGGGTCACCTGCTTTTCAACCTTCTGGGCACGATATGGTGTCTGGCGGTGTTCTTCCCCTTCGTCAAGATGATCGTGTGGCTGACAGAGACCCTCGGTATCGGCGACCCGACAGCCCTGTACAACTTTGTCGACAATCTCCACAATCACAACCCCGAAGTCTACAACAACCTCTTCACCAACACCCTGTCACCCGACCATCCTCTCTACGAGACGGTTGTGTCATCGCAGAAGAGTGTCGCCGCCCTCCAGGTCAGCGCATCGATCGGATTGTCGATATTCTACACTGTCTATAAGCTCTGCAACCTCTCGATAATGATATGGTTCACCAAGCTCTACGTGAAGATCGTAGAGTGGCTGATCCCCTCCAAGAAAAAAGACGACGAGGAGTTCAACCTCAAGTTTATCTCGGGCGGTATCATCAGCGGCTCGGAGCTCTCGATCACTCAGGCTGAGAAAGAGATGTATGTCTACGCCGAGCGTGTGGGTCGCATGATCGGAATGGCTAAAGAGCTTGTCCACACCAAGGGGGGCACCGACGATTTCAACAAGCGATATTCCCGTCTTGAGAAATACGAGGAAATATCCGACCGCATGGAACGTGAGATTGCCAACTACCTCAACCGATGTGCCGAGGGTCGACTCTCAAACACCAGCAAACGCCGTATAGCCGCAATGCTCAGCATCGACTCGGAAATCGAGAGCATCGCCGACTGCTGTCTCGGCATAGGCAAGATCCTCCTGCGCAAACAGGAGAGCAATGTCCACTTCAACGACGAGATATACAACAATATCGATATCATGTTCCAGTATGTAGGACAGGCGATGAACAACATGCTCATGCTGCTCCACGACGTCGAGAACGCCGACGAGAGCGACATCATAGCATCCTATAACCGCGAACGCGAGATCAACAACAAACGCACTCAGCTGCGAAGCACTAACATAGACAACATCAACGAGCATCACTACGAGTATCAGTCGGGTATCTACTACATGGACATCGTCTCGACACTCGAAAAGACCGGTGACTACATCATCAATGTTGTCGACACGGTTAAAGCAGAATTCCGTAAAGCAATACTCCCCGGTAAGTAATGGAAATGAATACTAAAGGCATAACCGTCTACTGCGCTTCAAGCCGGCTCGTCGACAGCGTTTATACCGATGCCGCCCGCGAGCTGGGAACGCTTGCGGCAGCAGCCGGCGTACCGGTCATCTGCGGCGCGGGGCGCACCGGACTGATGGGCGCTCTCATCGACGGCGCCATCGACAACGGCGGCAAAGCGATAGGTGTCATCCCGCGTTTCATGGTCGACAACGGCTGGAATCACACGCGCGTCACCGAAACGATAGTTACCGACGACATGCATCAGCGCAAACAGACGATGGCGGCACTCGCACGCGGAGTCATAGCGATGCCCGGCGGATGCGGAACGTTTGAGGAATTGCTCGAAATCATTACTTGGCGACAACTCGGGCTCTATCAGGGGCGTATAGTGATCCTCAACACGGCAGGATATTATGACCCGTTGCTTGAAATGTTCCGTCGATCAATCGACCTGCACTTCATGAATCCTGACCACGCCGACCTGTGGCTGACCGCCACCACTCCCGCAGAGGCGCTTGAGCTCGCTCTCGGACATGACGAGCCACGGACTTTCTCTCAGAAAATCGGCAACAGCGACAGCTCTACCACCTGTTAAGCTTCAGGCAATGACCTCCGACAACGACAGCATCTCATCAGCACTGTTTTTCCGCGTGTGCCGCGAGCACGAGGCTCCTACCGATCACGCCGGACTCGCGCGATACACGTCGTCGACCTCTGACACGTGGACCAACGGCATCATCCCCCAGGAGCGCAACGACACGGGGGTCGCTTCGGGACTGCTGTCGATCATCGTGGTGATGTTTGTCCTTATCACTCTCAACGCACGCCACTGCTACCGGTTGTTCAGCAACATGGGAGCTGACCTGCTCTCGGTGAGACGCCGAGCCAACGCTTTTGACGACCACACCGCCGACGAGACCCGCACCATCGTACTGCTGATCCTGCAACTCTGTATCTGCGAAGGTATCATCATGACAGGATTCCTGCCGCAAGGCACCGACCTGTCAACCCCGCTTGTCACATCCATGACCGGGCTGATGTTACTGTTCTACGTCATCCAGCTTGCCGCATACTGTATCATCGGATATGTATTCACTGACCACATCAACTCCATCCAGTGGCGACGCGGATTCAACGTGTCGCAGACGTTACTCGGCATGATACTGCTTATCCCCGCGCTCGTCATGCTATTCTATCCCGCAGCAGTCACCTTTGTTCTGCCCGTTGCTGTATTTATCTATTTTTTAGCGCGATTTTCGTTTATTTATAAGGGTTTTAGAATTTTTTACCATAATTTGCCCTCTTTACTCTATTTTATTTTGTACCTTTGTGCCCTTGAAATAATACCGGTTATTTTGATCTACTCGGGAGCGCAGTTCTTGGGTAGACTTTTTGTCGAATAGCTACAAAACATAATCAAAGCGTGAAAGTATCAAAAATATTGGTTTCGCAGCCGAAACCGTCGTCTGACAAATCGCCCTACTATGATATAGCCGAGCGCCATGGCATCGACCTCGTGTTCCGACCCTTCATCAAAGTCGAAGGTCTGTCGGCTAAAGAATTCCGTCAGCAGAAAATCAACATTGCCGACTTTACCGCTATAATTTTTACGGCACGCACGGCTATAGACCATTTTTTCCGTCTTTGCGAAGAAATGCGTATCTCCATACCTGATACCATGAAATATTTCTGCACC
>CAYTWG010000078.1:0-8739 GCA_964442005.1 uncultured Bacteroides sp.
CCGCGGTATCATCGACGCTATCCTCGACGGTGCTATCCTCAAGGCTCCCACCAAGAAGCTCCCCATCTTTGACTTTGAGATTCCTACCGCGCTTCCCGGTGTAGATCCCGCAATCCTTGATCCTCGTGACACTTACACTAATCCTGAGGAATGGACTGTTAAGGCTAAGGATCTTGCAGAACGTTTCATCAAGAATTTCAAGAAATATGAGACAAATGCTGCCGGTAAGGCTCTCGTGGCTGCCGGTCCTCACATCTGATTTTCGATCAGCTTGAAATAAAACCAATATCGGCGTCCGGTCATCCCGTTAAGGGGTTCCCGGACGCCTTGTTTTAAGGTGTATTCAGGTAGTCTCCGGCACGACTGAATGAGACAGAATGGACAAACGGGTTAAAAAGTTTCGGAAATTGACATTATTTATCTAACTTTGTAGTTAGAAATCAATCCAACAGCAACTATTCCAATGGAAGAACAGCAGAACAATATAACAACCGAGAGCGTGAAACGCGATGTCCTCAACACTGATGATATAGTGAAAATGGTGCCTAAGCTTGCCGGTCACCGCCGACTTGTCGACTGGTTAGTGAAGTTTCTGTCGCTTGACAAGGTTAACGCTATTCATGAGCATAATATAGATCATCCCGGACCGGAATTTGTGCGTGGACTGCTCACAGATCTTGAAATCAAGGTTAAGGTTGATAACGAGGAGGTGCTCGACCATCTTCCCGAGGGGGCTTTCATCACAGTCAGCAACCATCATTTCGGTGCGCTCGACGGTATAATCCTCATAGATCTCATCGCCAGCCGCCGTCCCCGTTATAAAGTCATGGTCAACATGTTCCTGAACTATATATCGGGCATGCGTCCCAATTTCATTGCTGTTGATGCGATGGCATCGGACGATCCCAAAAAGAAAGCCGTGTCGATGAAAGGCATCAAGGAGGCGATAAAGATGGTGCGCCAGGGCGATCCGGTGGGATTTTTCCCCGCCGGCGCGGTCGCTAAGGTCAACTGGCGCGGTCGTTTGACCGACCGTGAGTGGCAGCCATCCATCATACGTCTTATCGATCAGCTCAAAGTGCCGGTTATACCTATATTTTTTCACGGCAGCAACAGCTGGTGGTTTAACTTCCTTGGTGTAACATGTTGGCAGTTGCGTACGTTACGTCATCCTGCCGAGGTGTTCCGCAAGAAAGGCAAGACCTTCCACGTGACGGTCGGAGACCCGATATCGGTTGAGGAGCAGATGCAGCATAAGGGCTCGCTTGAAGAATTTGGAAAGTTCCTTCGTGATAAAACCTATAACCTACGTTCATGCAAATAACCGCAGCAGAAATTCCTGAAGATGTCAGACAGGCGAAACTGCGTCTCGGTATAATCGGTAACGCTCCCGCACTGATTGCAGCGCTGTCGCGCGCGGTGCGTGTGGCGCCTATCGATCTGTCGGTGCTTGTCTTTGGCGAGAGCGGTACCGGTAAGGAATTTTTCCCTCAGATAATCCACCAGTATAGTCCTCGTAAACACAACCGGTATATTGCTGTCAATTGCGGGGCTATTCCCGAGGGTACAATTGACTCGGAACTGTTCGGGCATGAAAAAGGCGCGTTTACCGGGGCGATCGGCACGCGCAAGGGATACTTTGAAGAAGCCGATGGCGGTACAATATTCCTTGATGAGGTTGCCGAACTTCCGCTTACAACCCAGGCGCGACTTTTACGTGTGCTTGAGACGGGTGAGTTTCTTAAAGTCGGTTCGTCGACTGTGCAGAAAACCAATATACGTGTAGTTGCAGCCACAAATGTTGACATGCAGAAAGCTGTTGCCGAGGGGAAGTTCCGAGAGGATCTCTACTATCGATTGTCGACGGTGCAGATTTCAATACCGCCGTTGCGTGACCGCGGTAACGATATATTGTTGCTTGCACGCAAGTTTGCAGCCGATTTTGCTGATCGTTACAAGACACCACCGGTTGAATTTGATGACTCGGCACGTCAGCTGATGCTTCACTACCGCTGGAGCGGTAACGTGCGTCAGTTGAAAAATGTAATAGAGCAGGTGGCGCTGTTTGAGGCTGGCAGCGACATTAATGAAACTATGTTGCGTCCATATCTTCCTGATGTCTCACCGACATTTTCACCAACTGTCAAGAGTGATAATTCACATGCCTACGAGCGTGAACGCGAAATGCTGTTTAATCTCATATTCCGCATGCAGAGCGAAATCGACGAATTGCGCTCGCTGATAGAGGGTTCGAACGTGGCGGAGACAACCGAGCATATCGACGTCACCCCTCCGGCGGTGATAGATTCTGTCCGTCCGGTGCGTCAGTCGCTTGTGAAATATACTCCTTTTGCGACCGATGTGATGCCGCACCGCCAGTCGCCGATTGTGGATGTCGAGGTGGGCGACGCGTCACCTACGTCGTTGCGTACACTCGAAGATACCGAGCGGGAGACAATACGGCAGTCGCTCGAGCGTAACAGTGGTCGTCGTAAGGCGACTGCTGCCGAACTTAACATATCGGAGCGCACACTATATCGTAAAATTAAAGAATATGGACTGGAGTAAACCGGTCGAGTACAATCAGTAAGTTCACAGATGAAAAATTTTTGTAAATATAAATTGTTGTCAGTTAGGGTGTTTGTGCCTGTCATGCTTGTACTCATCCTTGGCGCGTGCCGCATAAGCTATAAGTTTAACGGTGCTGCTCTTGATTATAATGTCTACAAGACGATTCAGGTGTCAGATTTCCCTATACGTGCCGCGCTGGTATATCCTCCGTTGCAGCAGACATTTGAAAACGAACTGCTCGACTATATAACACGAAATACACGTTTGCAGACAGTCGATGGATCGTCTGATCTACAGCTTGAAGGAGAAATCACCGGTTATAATCTGACTCCTCAGGCTGTCACAGAAGATGCATACGCATCGATGACCCGTCTGACAATTACGGTAAGAGTAAAATATACCGATACTAAGAATGATCAAAACGATCTTGATCAGACATTCAGTGCCTATCGAGACTTTGACAGTTCGGAACTCCTTACCGATGTGCAGGACGAATTGTGTCAGCAGATTTCAAAGGAACTTGTGGAACTGATTTTCAACGCAACCCTTGGTAACTGGTAATCATGATGGAGTCACTACAATCTTTTGTAAAGCAGTTGATTGAAAATCCTGATAAGGAATTGACACTGGAGCAGGTCGATAGTGTGCTCGAGCGCTATCCGTTTTTTACGTTGCCGGCGGTGGTGCTTCTACGGCAGAATCCCCGTTGGCTAAGCGACGATGACAAGCGCCGGCTGATCGGTCGGGTTGCGATCAATATGCCTGACCGCACTCTTATTGCCGATATACTCGACCCTGATAACAGCCGCGGTTACGCTCCGTTCTATCCTGTTGCCCCGGAGCCGGAACGTGTGACAACCGATGATGCAATCGACACGTTCCTTGACACTTATTGTACGATTGACCCCGCGGAAGAAGCGTTGCTGACTCGGATGATATTCAATCCGGTGCCTGATTATGCATCAGTGCTTGCCGAGGAGGAAAAGCAGAGTCTCCCCGATGACAGTGAGACCGCTGACGGTTCACAGGACGCTCTGCTGAATGCATTTATCCTGAAGTCCAAACGCGATGAGGGTCTCTCGGCAACAACCGATGTCGACGAGCCGGTTGCGGCTGTAGGGGATGCTCAGGAAGCCGAGCAGTCAAAATCCGATTCAATACCTCCGGAAGATGCCCTTTTGAGCGAAAGTCTTGCTAAAATTTTCATAAAACAGCATAGATATGAGCGTGCTTATGAAATTATAAGCCGATTAAACTTGAATTATCCGGAAAAAAGTGTTTACTTTGCAGACCAATTGCGTTTCTTGCGCAAACTTATAATAAACAGTCAATATACAAAACAAAAAACCAAATAATAAAAATGCAACTTACATTAGTTCTTCTTACCGTTATCTGTTCAATTTTACTCATTGGCGTAGTACTCATTCAGAAATCAAAAGGTGGTGGTCTTGCTTCAAACTTTGCAGGAGCAAACCAGGTTCTCGGTGTACGTCGTGCCAGCAATGGTGTTGAGAAACTGACCTGGATTCTCGCCGCTATTATCTGTGTGTGCTCGCTTCTTTCAGGTATACTGCTCTCTCATGCTACGGAAGAGGGCGTTCACGCAAAAGCTAAACCCGCACAGGAACAGGCTGTTGAGTTCCCTACTTCTACTGTACCTGATGTCGAGACTCCCGCTGTTGCTGACGAGGCTGTCGCCGCCGATGCAGAAACAGCTACTCCCGAGGCTGCTCCTGTACAGGAATAAGAAGAAGTGGCAAATTAAAATACTATATCAGGGAGCATCAGAAACGGTGTTCCCTTGACTTGTTTAATATATTAATAATGTATAGTAGTCATTGGAGCCGGATTAAGGACCGTGGCTATGACGACTTAACGTTTCAACCATGAAAAAAATATTTCTCTCCGTTACGATTGTCCTTGCGTCAATTTCACTTCCGGCTTGCAGGGTAGGTTTCAGTCATACTTATGTCGGATCGACCGATGCGTTGCCTGTTCACGCCGTTGACAACAATGATGCTACGGCTTCGGGCAGTTATGTTGTCGGTCTTAATAAGTCGGCTGTCACTACTGAAAATGACAATGTAGCTAAATCAGAGTCGGCAATCACCTGTCAGACTCTGCCATTATGGGATGAAACCCCTATGGATAACGGCAATGACAATGTTGCTGAGATTACAGTCTATCATCCCGTACCGACGGTAAACAGCGGTGCTGCCGTGGTTATATGCCCCGGTGGCGGATATGAAATGCTTGCAATGGATCATGAGGGACATCAGATTGCCAACTGGCTTGCCTCCAACGGTATCACCAGTGTGGTTCTGAAATACAGGTTACCCCACGGTAATCATCTGATACCGGCAACAGATGCACGGGAGGCTATTCGCAAGGTGCGTGCCAATGCTTCGGCGTGGGGCGTCAATCCATCATTGGTTGGTATCGCCGGTTCATCGGCTGGCGGTCATCTCGCGTCAACAGTCTCGACTCATATCACTGATTCTGAGTCACACCCTGATTTTGCCATACTGTTCTATCCTGTTATCTCAAGTGATCCCGCCATAACTCATCAGGGCTCTATGAATAATCTGCTTGGTGCTAAAGTGTCTGATCCCGATATGCTTCGTTGTTACAGCAACGACAAGCAGGTGACCCCTGCCACGCCCCCGACATTGCTGCTGTTGAGCGATGACGACCTGACAGTCCCTGCCGTAAATTCAACGCGCTATTACAATGCCCTTAAAGCCAATGGAGTGCCCGCTACGATGTACATCTTTCCTATCGGTGAACATGGATGGGGATTCCATGAAACGTTTGCTTACAGCAAAAATGTCAGAGAGCTGATGCTCGATTGGCTGACGCGTACGATCAATAATAAGGCGGGATATTGACATTTGTCGTTCCGGTAAAACGATTTATACGTGAAAACTGCGTATCTTTGTTGTCGGTAAAACTTTTAAAATAATTATCCAATATAATCAACTCTTCTCTCAAACATGAAAATAAAAAGATTTATTGCGCCCGTTGCGGGCTTGTTGCTTTTAGCAGCCTCTTCTTGTAGTAAACCGGCTGAGACCGGAACTCTCATTGTGACAGAAGTTCCTGAACGTCTTGCCGGGCAAACCGACATGGTAGGTTTTGCCGCTGAGCCGATTGACACGGTGCGTGTCGGCATTATTGGTCTCGGTATGCGCGGACCGGGCGCTGTAGAGCGTATGTCGCAGATTCCCGGAGCTAAGGTTGTGGCGCTGTGTGATATAGAGCCTGACCGTGTGGAGAGTGCGCAGCAGTTGCTTGATGCAGCCGGTCGTCCCCGTGCGATGGAATATTCCGGATCTGACTCTGCTTGGCGTCAGCTTGTCGAAAATCCCGATATTGATCTTGTATATGTTGCAACCGATTGGGTGAACCACGCCAAGATGGGAAAATATGCTATGGAGCAGGGCAAGCATGTCGCAATTGAAGTGCCGGCAGCTATGAATCTTGAAGAAATATGGGATCTTATCAACACCTCGGAGTTGACACGCAAACATTGCATGATGCTTGAGAATTGTGTCTATGATTTCTTTGAAATGAATACTCTCAACATGGCTCAGCACGGTCTGTTCGGTGACGTGCTTCATGTCGAGGGCAGCTACATTCATAATCTCACCGAGTTCTGGCCCCGCTACTACAACAACTGGCGTCTTGACTACAATCAGAAACATCGCGGCGATGTTTATCCCACTCATGGTATGGGTCCGGCTTGTCAGCTCCTCGACATCCATCGCGGCGATCGCATGGACGTGCTCGTAGCAATGGATACAAAGGCTGTTTCGGCTCCTGCTTATATCGAGCAGACAACCGGTGAGGCACCCGAATCATTCCAGAACGGCGACCATACAATGACAATGATACGCACACTCAACGGTAAGACTCTTCACATACAGCATGATGTCGTAAATCCCCGTCCTTACAGCCGTATGTATCAGTTGACAGGTACCAAGGGATTTGCCAACAAGTATGGTTACGAAGGATATGCATTTGAGCCCGAAGTAATCGAAGGCGCGGTTCCCGATCACGAAAATCTCAGTGCTCACGATTTTATATCAGACGAACAGAAAGCAGCCCTTCTGGAGAAATATACCCATCCTATTGTAGCCGAAATCGGCGAAGTGGCAAAACAGGTAGGCGGTCATGGCGGTATGGACTTCATAATGGATTACCGACTCATCCATTGCCTGCGTAACGGTCTGCCTCTCGACATGGACGTGTATGACCTCGCAGAATGGTGCTCACTTGCACCATTGACGGCGCTTTCTATCGAGAATGGAAATGCTCCTGTGCAGGTTCCTGACTTTACACGTGGCGCATGGGACAAAGTCAAGGGCTACCGTCACGCCGGTGTTGACGAGGCTCCTGTTAAGGAATAAACAGTATAGTCGGGAGTCTTACTCCCGTTAACTCATTATCAGATTATCCGGAACCGCTCGGGACGACTGCCCCGGGCGGTTCTTTTTGTCTGATGATGCCTGTGAGGTCACGACCGCCTATCGGAAGTCGTAGAAACGTCATGTCACATCTCCCTCATTCCGATATGTTGCTGCGGAATGTTTTTCAAATGTCGATGTCAGAATTTGAGAAAAAATGGTTAACTTTGTCAATAATCATTTTTCACAATTAAAAACAACTCTTATCTCCACCAACCATGGAAAAACTGACTGAAATCATCAATTCATTTGACATCGAGGGGACTGTGACTGAAATAAAGCCCCTCGGCGACGGTCTGATCAATGATACATATATAGCTGTGACAGCAGAACCATCGGCTCCTGACTATGTGCTTCAGCGAGTTAATCATGCGATATTTACTGATGTCGACGGCTTGCAGCGTAATATTGACGCTGTCACCTCACATATACGTCATAAACTCGAGGCATCCGGCACACCGGATATCGACCGTCGCGTCCTGACATTCTATCCCAACCGTGCCACAGGCAAGAGCTACCTGCTTCATGATGGTAGTTACTGGCGCGTGTCGCGGTTCATCCCCGGATCACACACCCTCTCGGAAGTATCACCCGCTAATGCCTATACTACCGGAGTCGCTTTTGGCAATTTCCAGTCTATGCTGACCGATATAGACACGTCGGTACTCATTGAGAGTATCCCACGCTTTCATGACATGGAACTCCGGCTTCAACAGTTGCGTGACGCCGTTGCTGCTGATGTTGTCGGTCGTAGCAAAGAGGTCGCCGCCGAGCTTGCCGAGATAGAGAGCCGAGCCGAGGCGATGTGCGCTGCCGAGCAACTGCACCGAGCCGGCAAGTTGCCCAAGAGAGTATGTCATTGTGATACCAAAGTCAATAACATGCTATTTGATGACAACGGTAACGTGCTCTGTGTGATTGACCTCGACACGGTGATGCCGTCATATATATTCAGCGACTACGGTGACTTCCTGCGTACGGCTGCCAATACCGGCGACGAAGATGACCGTGATCTCTCGCAGGTATCGTTTGATATGGACGTGTTTAAAGAATTTACACGCGGTTATCTTGAGTCGGCAGGCGGTTTCCTCCTCCCGGTCGAGATTGACAATCTGCCCTATGCCGCTACGCTGTTCCCCTACATGCAGGCTGTGCGTTTCCTTGCCGACTATATTAATGGCGACACTTATTATAAGACTAACGCTCCGGATCACAACCTCGTGCGTACGCGGGCACAGCTTCAGTTACTTAAGAGCGCTGAGAAACAAGTCCCTGCCATGAGAGCCTTTATTGACACGTTGCTTACCAAGTAACGGCTCGGGAGAACTTTGTCCTGACGTGAATAATCCAAATAGAAACGCACAGTTTTAGAGGTTTCTATCAGATTAACAATCCTCACTCTCCTCGCGAGGGGATGCCATAGCGGCGGGGACGGGCGAGACCGTCCCCGAGAGCGGATATCTTGAAGGATTATTCAAGGAGAAAAACAGCAATACAAAAAAAGGAGACCGAAGTCTCCTTGAGATTAAGTAATTTTGTATTGCTAATGATAAAACATTTAACCTCGGAGCAAAGGTACGAAATTTACCTTGGAATAAAAAGAGGATGGAGCAAAAGCCGTATCGCCCGGGAGATCGGATTCCATCCTGTAGAGTCCAACAGCAAATGCAAATTTAGGGAATATTAATTAAGAATCGTTTAA
>CAYTWG010000079.1:0-8709 GCA_964442005.1 uncultured Bacteroides sp.
GCAGGTTACGTTCCCGGTAAGGACGTTACTATCGGTCTTGACTGCGCTTCTTCTGAGTTCTACAAGGACGGTCTTTATGACTATACCTGGAAACAGGGTCCCGATGCTCCCAAGTACACTTCACAGCAGCAGGCTGAATACCTCAAGTCACTCGTTGAGAAATACCCCATCGATTCTATCGAGGACGGTATGGATCAGAACGACTGGGAAGGCTGGAAGATCCTTACCGACCTTATCGGCAACCGTTGCCAGCTCGTTGGTGATGACCTCTTTGTAACCAACGTTAAGTACCTCAAGAAGGGTATCGAACTCGGTTGCGCAAACTCTATCCTCGTTAAGGTTAACCAGATCGGTTCGCTCACCGAGACTCTCCGCGCTGTTGAACTCGCTCAGCGTAACGGTTACACCGCAGTTATCTCTCACCGTTCAGGTGAAACTGAGGATGCTACTATCGCTGACATCGCAGTTGCTACCAACGCCGGTCAGATCAAAACCGGTTCTGCAAGCCGTTCTGACCGTATGGCTAAGTACAACCAGCTCCTCCGCATCCAGGAAGAACTCGGCGAAGCTGCTCAGTACGGCTACGGCAAAAAGACCAAAATGCCCCAGGCTTAATAATCATGCCGCTTAAACAGGTCATCGGGTCAGGTGACCGTTAAACATAAAAAGGTGCGGATCGTTTTTCGATTCCGCACCTTTTGTTTTGATGTGTTGACCTCTGTCGGCAAGGACGGCTCGAGCCGCTCGTATTCCTTTGTGAGGCAATCAATCTTAAAGTGTAGTTATAATGTTAGCATCTATGTTGTATAACATATTCCAATGCTGTCATAATCACAACTATATATACTATATTTGTGAAATGAAGAGACGGATTTGCCTTACCCTTGTTATATTATCTCTATCCGATGGTCAGCTAATGCGCAGCAAAAGGCACCGGAGTATTACTACATCTCTGCATTCAATAGAATGTATGATAAAAGATGAATTATCCATTAAAAGGACTGTATTTATGGCAGAATCTGCTTATCTGAGAGGGAAATATATTCATAAATAATATGGAACTTGATTCAAGAAATATAGCTCGGTATTTTAAAATTTTAAAATATCGAAAATACAAAATATTCAAAACTGTAGTTTGCTATGGGTACTTATTTTTAGTCTATATTGCTATTGTATACAATTTTTCATATCAAATCCGAATCGAGGGAAAACCGCTTGGTCAGTTTATTGTGATACCACGTACTTTAGGACTATTTATTGCCTATACTATAATAAATCATTTGATATTAAGGAACGTAGTATCCCATAAAATTTTATTGATTATTGAATTGCTTCTATTTATGACTCTGTGTGCATTATGGTGGAGCGATCAAATGGTTGAATTTAGACCTATCGAAAAATATACTATCTATTGAAAGTTAACGATATGTAGATGTAGATTTTGGCGGGAAATTTGGCTGTAATATCAAAAACGTGTAAATTTGTAGTATTGATAACAAGGCTAACCGTTTAAAATCATTGGCACAGTTCAGACTTAACATATTGGGATGTGGCTCGGCGACACCGTCGTTACGGCATTTGCCCTCATGTCAGGTAATAGATTTCCGTGACAATCTTATGATGATTGACTGCGGCGAGGGCGCTCAACTCTCGATGCGCCGCATGGGGCTTAAATTTTCCAGATTGAATCATATTTTTATCAGTCACCTCCACGGCGATCATTGTCTCGGACTTCCGGGGCTGTTGTCGACAATGGCGCTCCACGGCAAGACAGGGACTGTCACGGTTCATATTTTCCGCGAAGGAGCCGAGCTTTTTAAGCAAGTGATGGATATGTTCTGCCGCGAGCATGACTACGAGCTTAAATTCAATATCGTAGATCCGACCGGCGGTCCTGTGTTTGAGAACGATTCCATCACGGTCGAAGCCTTTCCTCTGTATCACCGGGTGCCGTGTGTAGGGTATGTCTTTCGTGAGAAGCCCAAACTGAGACATCTTAACGGCGAGATGGCGCGGTTTTACAATATTCCTGTCAGCAAGTTGCACGACATCAAGTCGGGTGCCGATTATGTCACGCCCGAAGGTCTGTTGGTTGCTAATGAACGCCTCACGACGGATGCCGACCGGTCGGCGAGCTATGCCTATTGCTCCGACACGGCATTTGACCATCGTGTTGCGGACGCGGTGAAAGGTGTCGACACGATTTATCACGAAGCGACTTATATTGACGCCGATATCGACAAAGCTCATTCGCGCGGTCACGCCACGGCTACTGAAGCGGCGCGTATAGCTGTGAAAGCCGGTGCCTCAAGACTTATACTGGGACACTATTCCAAGAGTTATCCCAACGAGGAAACCCATCTTGCCGAGGCACGTGCCATTTTCCCGAATACAATCATTGCCAATGAAGGCATGACAATAGACCTGCTATGACACAGGAGGAGACTGACCGGCGATTTATGGCGATGGCTCTTGACGAGGCACGCGAAGCTCTTGCTGCCGATGAAATTCCGATAGGGGCGGTGGTGGTGAGCAAAGGGCGTGTGATAGGTCGCGGGCATAATATGACTGAGGCGCTTAATGATGTCACGGCACACGCCGAAATGATGGCTGTGACTGCCGCTGCCGGAACCGTGGGTGGGAAGTATCTGCCCGATGCTACGCTTTACGTCACGGTCGAGCCATGCCTGATGTGTGCCGGGGCCATAGCATGGAGTCAGGTTAAGCGTATCGTCTACGGTGCTTCCGACTCTAAACGCGGCTACTCGACTATTGTCGCCCGCCAACCGTTTCATCCTAAGGCTACCGTTACGGCAGGAGTGCTTGAGGAAGAAGCCGCAGCCTTGATGAAAACATTTTTTGCCTCACGGCGGTAATCAGATTAATTTTGTCGATATGAAAGAATCAGGACTGACAGTAAGGGGTGCCGTCGCATCGATAACGACGCGTCTCACGCCTGAATACGGCGCAGGAGAGGCTAAGGCGATGGCTCGTATCATATTCGAGAACCTGAAGGGCTGGACGCCTGTCGATCTTGCTCTTAAGGCAAGTGATGAGGTCAGTCCGTTCATACAGGATAAAATCGACGCGGTGGTGGCACGTCTGCTTGCCGGCGAACCGATACAATACATATTCGGTAACGCACGTTTCTACGGGATGACATTTGAAGTCAGTCCGGCTACGCTGATACCGCGTCCCGAGACAGAGGAACTTATCGACCTGATTGTTAAGGAGCAGGGTGGGCGTGACGATCTGAAAGTGCTTGATGCAGGCACGGGGTCGGGTTGCATAGCGATAGCGCTCGCGCGTAATCTCCCCTTCTCACAGGTTACCGCGACTGACCTGTCGGCAGACGCGCTTGAGATAGCCCGCAACAATGCTGTGCGTCTTAAAACCAAAGTTAATTTTTTAGCTGACGATATTCTCTGTCCGGTCGGTGCGGCTGAGGGTGAACCGTATGACATCATCGTGAGCAATCCTCCGTATATCGCTGAACAGGAACGTGCATCGATGGAGCCTAATGTGCTTGAGCATGAGCCGGCAATGGCTCTGTTTGTCCCGGATGACGACCCATTGAAATTTTACAGGGCGTTGACTCGTTTTGCCCTCTCGGGCGGACTTGCCGACGGAGGTTCACTATATTTTGAAATCAATCCGATATATGCCGCGGATCTTGTCGAGATGATGAAGCGGGAAGGATTTGGCGATGTCACAATCCTGCGCGACATGTATGGTAAAGAGCGATTTGCCGTCGCAAGAAAGGAGCTCCGATGATCTCACGCCGTCAGTTATCGCCCGAAAATGCGCTTGTGCGTCTGGAAACTCTCTGTGCCCGTAGCGAGCAGTGCAGCTATGAGCTGATGCAGAAGCTGAGACAGTGGGGTATCGGACAGCAGGATGCCGCCGACATAATCGAACGGCTGCGTGCCGGGCGTTTTGTCGATGACAGCCGGTATGCCGAGGCGTTTGTGCGCGATAAATACCGTTTCAACCGCTGGGGACGAACAAAGATACGCGGGGCGCTGATGCTGAAACGTATCGGTTCACATGTCATAGAAGAGGCTATGGCGGCGGTAGATGACGATGAGTATTGCGACATCCTTGCCGAGGTATTGCGGAACAAGGCGCGTACACTCGATGACAGCCGATCCTACGAAGGGCGGCAGAAATTATTGCGTCATGCCGTTTCACGTGGATTTGAACCGTCGCTGGTCATCAGTCTTATTAAAAACGGAGTGCCGTGGGAGGAATGAGATTCCCTCTGATGCGGCTGTTGTTTCCCGCGGTGTGCGGAGTGTGCGGTCGGGAGCTTGTTGACGGCGAACGGGTGATGTGCCTTCACTGCAACATGGGGATGCCGCGCACATATTTTCATTTAAATCAGTTTAATTCGGTGCATCAGCGCCTGGCACCGATGAATGTGGAGCGTGCCGCTTCCTGGTTTTTCTATCAGCGACAGAGCCGGTATGCAGCTCTTATACATGAGGCAAAATACCGGGGGATGTATTCGATAGTCAAGTCGCTTGCCGAGGCGTATGCTCAGGAGCTTGCCGGCGCCGGTTTCTTTGACGGGATTGACATTATAGAGCCTGTGCCGATGCACTGGCTCAAGCGGGCGATGAGAGGATATAACCAGAGTGAGGAGATCGCGCGCGGGCTTGAGCGCGTCACCGGCATCGTGACCGGGGATCATCTTAAAATGGCGCGATGGCATGCTACGCAGACGCGGCGCGGCGCCTATGCCCGTTATCAAAGTACACGAAGGCTGTTTGAGGTCGTGCGCGGTGAAGAACTTGACGGATTGCACGTGCTTCTGGTCGATGACGTTGTGACGTCAGGCGCGACATTGCTTGCCTGCTGCGAGGAGTTGCGAGCCATTGTACCGACGGTCAGGATAAGTGTGCTGACACTTGCTGCAACGCGCATGGTGTAGGTACCGCAAGTTCTGTCGTCGTTAAGAAAGCTCGATATTGGTTACTTTGACCGGTTCCTGAAGAAATAGTGAGGCGACTTCCGAGAATTTTTCGGGACTCTCGGTAGTAAGATATGTGCATGTACCGTTTTTGGTGCATCGCTCATCCATCTCGGGATGGCGGCGGAGGTAGTCGGCAAGACTCCCGGCGATGATTTCGCCCTGTGAGATGACTTTTATGTTGTCAGGGACGGCAGCGCGGATCTTGTCGTAGAGCAGGGGATAGTGGGTGCATCCGAGGATGATTGTGTCAATAAGAGGATTGTCCGAGAGAAGCAGGTCGACATCCTTCTTCACGAAATAGTCGGCACCGGGACCTTTAGCTTCGTTGTTCTCGATTATCGGGACCCACATAGGGCAGCCGTGTCCGGTGGTGGTAAAGGTCGGATAGTGTTTTGAAATTTCGATGTCGTAGGAGCGGCTGCGTATTGTTCCCGGGGTGCCGAACACACCGATGTTGCCTGTTGCCGACAGTTCGCCGAGGCGTTCGACAGTGGGGCGTATGACGCCGAGCACACGTCGAGACGTGTCGATAGCGGGCAGGTCTTTTTGCTGAATAGTGCGCAGAGCCTTAGCCGAAGCCGTGTTACAGGCAAGTATCACCAGATGACATCCGCGGTCAAAGAGATAACGCACGGCTTCGAGCGTGAAGCGATATACAATTTCAAATGACCGGTTACCGTAGGGCGCACGTGCGTTGTCGCCGAGATAAATGAAGTCATAGGACGGCAGTGACTTGCGAATCTCCCGGAGGATTGTCAGACCACCGTATCCCGAGTCAAACACTCCGATAGCACCTTGCGGATCGTTGAAATGATTAGTCATCATTGACATGCCTGGAAAAAAATGAGGGCGCGCCGTTGTCCCGACGAGCCCTCAATCTGATTTAATTTAGTGTTGTTGAATTTTATAGACTTGCCGGTCGGATTATTTCACGATACCGAGTTTAGTCTTTACGAGAGGAGTCACATCGATAACGTCAGTGCTTGTGTAGGCTGCGACACCCAGGGGAAGGATGAAGAGGAAGCCGTTTTCGGCACCTACGGCATTGATAGCTTCGATGAGCTTCTGCTGAACGGGCTGCATGAGCTGAGCATGCTGACGACGGAGATCCTGATCAGCGGTCTGAGCAAACTGCTCGGCACGTTTGTTACGGTCCTGAATGTCCTGAATACGACGTTCCTTAATAGACTGAGGAGTAGAGGGATCTTCTTCAAGTTTCTGGTACTCAGCATAGATCTTCTGAAGTTCTTCCTGGAGGGTCTTGTATTCGTCCTCGAACTTTTTGCTTGCCTCAGCGATCTGATTGTTGGCTGCTTCAAACTCAGGCATAAGCTGCATAACGGCTTCGGCATCAACAGTACCTACTTTAACTGACTGTGCGAATGCACACGCTGGAATCGCAATAATGATTGCGAGAAGGATTTTCTTGATCATTTTCATTGATATGTTGTAATGTTTTTATTTAGCTTTGTTTTATCAGGAATTTAAGATTCCACAAAGATAAGAGTTTTATTTGGAATATCCTAACTTTGCGAGCACCTCGTTGCTTACATCGATGCGCGGCGATGCAAAAATTATGTCATTGGAACCGGCTCGATCCATTATCAACTGGTAGCCGCGTTCTTCCGATACCTTCTTGACGGCATTATACACATCGTCCTGGATAGGTTTCATCAGCGACTGACGTTTTTTATACAGCTCGCCTTCGGGACCAAAATATTTGTAACGTAATTCAGTGGCTTCTTTCTCCTTTGCGACAATTTCTTCCTGACTCTTTTTGGCTTGTTCCTCGGTCAGGAACACCTTGTCAGACAGATATTTCTGGTAAAGTGCCGATGCTTCGGCGCTGACAGCCTCGACTTCTTTCTGCCAGCGTTGTGAAAGCTGGTTGAGCTGCTCGTTTGCCATTTCGTAGGCAGGGACGTTCTTGAGTATATAGTCCATGTCGACAAGTGCAAATTTCTGAGCAGAACCGGCAAATGCTATCGATGTCACAAATAGCAGCGTGAATAATATTTTCTTCATAGTTGTCATGATTTAGTTTAATGATAAGACGATTAAACCGTTGAAAGGTTTAGCCCAGATTTATGAAAACTTGTTAAACCCGTTCGCCGGCATTGTAATCCGTGATTAGAATTCCTGTCCGAGGATGAAGTGGAAATGGCTTCCACCCTTTGTCCCGTAGACGGTATCGAAACCGTAAGCCCAGTCGATACCCATCATGCCGACCATCGGGAGGAAGATGCGGACACCGACACCGGCACTGCGCTTGAGGTCGAAGGGAGAGAAGTTTTTGACTGATGTCCATGCGTTGCCGCCCTCGACGAAGGCGAGACCGTAGATTGTGGTCGATGTCTGGAGCATGAAGGGGAAGTGGAGCTCGGCGCCGATGCGTGTGTAAGCGTAGCCCTCGCGTCCCCAGGGGGTCAGGGCGCCGTTGTCATAGCCGCGGAGGGCGATGGTCTCGGTGGCATAGGTGTAGGAGCCCGACATACCGTCGCCGCCCACATAGAAGGTCTCGAAGGGTGACTTGAGATGCTTGTTGTAGCTGCCGAGCAGACCGAAGTCGGCGCGGGTCATCAGGACGAGGGTGTAGGTCTCGGCATTGTTGAGGGGGGTGTATGTGCGCGACTTGAAGCGGAGCTTCCAGTATTCGATCCATTTATAGAGCTCTTTCTTGCTCTCGGTGGTATTTTCGGCTGCGAGTTTGCCCCAGTTCTTCTTGCCGAAGAGTGAAGCGGGAGGAGTCAGCGAAAGGTTGATCGAGAATGTGGAGCCGCGACGGGTGTAGAGGGGGTTGTCGATCGAAGTGCGGTCGAGAGTGAGTCCGAGCACGAGGGCGTTGGATGTGCCGTTGTTCATGTAGTAGAGGTAGTCCCAGTTCTTGAGGTAGTACCAGTTGTAGGAGAGCTCGGCTGTGAACGAGAAGTAGTCGTCGGGCCAGCTGAGACGCTTGCCGAGACCTACGGTAATGCCGGCGAGCTGCAGGAGCTTGTTGGGGTCGTAGGCATTCTCGATGGAGTTCTGATAGTAGTCGTTGTAGTAGCCTGAGTTGTAGCCGTAGCCATAACCGTAGCCGTAGCCGCCGTACATATAGGGGTTGTAGTAGTTGCTGGAATAGTAGGAGGAGTTGATGCCGGTCTGGCGTGAGTAGTAGGCTGAGACCTGGAGGGAGTTGGGTCGCTTGCCGCCAAACCAGGGGTCAAGGAATGATACGGAGTAAGCCTGATAGTAGCGGGCGTTGGTCTGGGCGGAGATGGTGAATGTCTGTCCTTCGCCCTGAGGGAGGAGCCCCTTGTAGGAGCCGGGGTTGAAGAGGTTCTTGATCGAGAAGTTGGTGAATTTGAGTGCGAGCTTGCCGATGATACCTGTCTGACCCCAACCCATCGAGAATTCGATCTGGTCGTTGGCTTTGGATTCGAGGTTGAAGAGGATGTCGACTGTGCCGTTCTCGGCGTTGGGCTGCGGGTCGATGCCGATTGTCTCGGGGTTGAAGTGACCCATCTGCGCGATTTCGCGGTAGGAACGCATCAGGTCGCTCTTGCTGAAGAGTTCGCCGGGGCGCACGCGGAGCTCGCGGCGGATTACTTTTTCGTAGAGGCGGTCGTTGCCATTGATGACAACCTTGTTGATGCGGGCCTGGGGACCTTCCATCATTCGCATCTCGAGGGCTACGGAGTCGCCCTCGACATTCTTTTCAATGGGAACGATGTTGTAGAACAGGTAACCGTTGT
>CAYTWG010000080.1:0-8446 GCA_964442005.1 uncultured Bacteroides sp.
AGGTTAAGGCTGAAGCCGTAGCCACGAAGAAAGCCGAACTTGCTGCCGCTAAGGCTGAAGCAGAAGCAGCTGCCGCTGCTGAAGAGGCTCCCGCCGCTGAAGAAGCTGCTGCTGAATAAAAAAAACGTTGGGCAACGTCTTGTTGTCGATGTAACAAAAAAGCTCTGCATTTTATGCAGAGCTTTTTTGTTTTATTATGAGTTATGTTCCTGTTAAATCATTCCGATGATCTCATTCACGTCTTTAACACCGTGGCGGTCACAATAGTCGTTGATATAGTCGATAATTTCGACAGTAACTGCTGGATTGATGAAGTTAGCCGTACCTATCTCGACTGCACGTGCCCCGGCTAAAAGAAATTCTATGGCATCACGTCCGTTCATTATGCCTCCGAGGCCTACTACCGGAATATTGACAGAATGGGCAACCTGCCACACCATGCGTACGGCAATCGGACGTATGGCAGGACCGGAAAGTCCTCCTGTGATGGTTGATAGATAAGGACGCTGACGCTCGATGTCGATAGCCATTCCCATGAAGGTGTTGACCAACGAGACAGCATCAGCACCTTCTGATTCTACGCTGCGGGCAATCTCGGTGATGTCAGTCACATTGGGTGACAGCTTTACGATCATGGTCTTGTCATAGGCTTTTCTTATGGCACGTGTCACTTCCGAGGCGCCTGAGCATGTGGTACCGAATGCCATGCCGCCTTGTTTTACGTTTGGACATGAAATGTTAACTTCGATAGCATTGATGCGTTCGAGTGGAGCGAGTTTCTCTGCAACGGCTACGTAATCGGCGATACTGGCGCCTGAGACATTTACCAGAATCTCAGTGTCGAGCGGAGCAATACGCGGATATATGTGTTCGATGAAATAGTCCACGCCTTTGTTTTGCAGACCTACGGCATTAAGCATGCCCGACGGCGTTTCAACCATGCGGGGATAGTCATTGCCTTCGCGGGCGTTAAGAGTAGTGCCCTTGACTATGAATCCGCCAAGCCGGTTTAGATCGATGAAGTCAGCGAACTCTTCGCCATAGCCAAATGTTCCCGACGCAGTGAGAACGGGATTTTTCAGCTTAAGATTCCCTATTGATACTTCTAATTGTGCCATGTGAGTTGATTGATGTTAAATACAGGTCCCTCGGTACATACGCAGACATTGCCTTTGACTGTCTTTTCCACGCAACAAAGACAAGCGCCAAGTCCGCATGCCATCATGTTTTCAAGCGATACTTCGCAGTTAATATCCCGTTGACGGCATATAGCGGCAATAGCTTTCATCATCGGAGCCGGTCCGCAGCAGTAGATTGTGTCGTATTTATTTTCTAAAGCGCGATTTGCCGTAATAAGTCCGGGGGCGCCCATGCTGCCGTCATCAGTGGAGATGTGAACGGTTCCTAATTTCTTAAATTCATCAAGCTGCAGAAGATCATCGGCGCTCCGTGCAGCGAGTAGGAAATGAGGATCTAAGCCGTGTTGCTTAAGGCAGTGTCCGAGATAAAGTAACGGCGCCACTCCGACACCTCCTCCGGCAAGTAATACTTTTTTATCAGATGAATCCGGAATTGAGAAACTGTTTCCGAGAGGGAATACTATATTAATTAATGTATGCTCAGGGGTGTCGCAAAGTGTGATTGTCCCGTCACCGGCACGACGTACCAGAAGCCATAGCTCATTATTGTCATAGTCGACATAGTTGACTGAGATCGGTCGTCGCAAAAATGTAGTAGGGGATTTGTCTACTTTTACCTCGACAAATTGTCCGGGATTGATTTCCGGCAGTGGCTTTCCGTCAACCGGAGATAATCGCAATAAAGAATAATTGCTGTGGATTTTACGATTCTCGATTACGGAGAATTCGCTTTGAAATTTTTTCATTGTGAGATTGCGTGAATTGAAATAAAACTTCAATGCAAAATTACGATAATTTTTACAATGACGCAACCTTAAACTTCAGCTATGAGAAAAAGTCGTTTTTTGCCGGAGGGGCTACACGGTAATGATGTAAAACTGTTATATTAATTTTGTGATGGCATGAATGACTCGAAGCTGTTGTCATCATAAAAGACAACTATGTTTGAGATCCGTTTTCGGGACTGTGGCGTAAATGATATGGACGCAGATTTTTCTGCGTCGGTCTGATTTGAGGCTGTTTCGTCAAAAAATATGTTTTTAGCTTGTTGCGAAGACGTAAAGTAGTCGCCAAAATTTTCTGCGAAAGATTTCGGCATTTGCTGATTTGATTGAGCAGGTTGGCTAACGGTCTGTTGTTCAGAATTTATAGTATGATTTTGACTGTTTTCAGTCGAGATTTTAGGCTCTGAGATTTTAATATTTGAATTAGAGATCATCTCTCCTTCACCAAACATCAGCCACATGACGGAAAGCTCGGGAAACGCATCATGGATTTTTCCGATCAGTTCGTCACTGATAGTTTTATTGCGCCGGTTTAGGATCTGGGATACAGTGGGGCGGGGGATACGACAGGTGTCGGCAAACTGCGAACTTGCAATTTGCTCCTTTTCCATAAAATATTTGAGGCGATCAATGATATCCATGCCAATTTGAATTTGTAATTAATCGATGTGCAAATGTAATTAATATAATTGTAAATTCCAAATTTAAATTTAAAAACAGTGTCGAAATGTAAATCGAAATTGTTAACTCAACATTGTTTGTGATTGTAAATATGAATTACTGATATAATTGATAACTATAAATAAATGATGTAAATCGCTGGGCTGTAATGTAATACGGTGCAATAATGCTACGTATTCCAGGAATGTTGCGTTTGATTGCGCAAAGTCTTAAAGTGTAAATAGAAAGATTAAACGTAACATGCTGGTTGTTAGTTATGTAATTTAGTTGTTAATGAAATATAAATACAAAAATTCACCAATTAGAACTGTTGTGAAATTCTAATTAGTGAAAATAAATCAGCTAAAATTGCAATTATTTTGTTATTGTGTGTGTTCTAAAATATTTAGTATGATAAATTACAAAACCATAATCATAGTGATTGTAATTTGGGCTACTATTGTAAATTGTAAATTAGTAATGTTTAAAATTCGACGGTAGACTGTAAATCTCTTAAATTTTAAATTTTCCGCACGTCTCTACGTTTGTTTGCTATTATAACAATCTCAGAGCGTTAATTGCTTTCGGTTTAACAAATATTAACCATGTAACTGGCTATATATAAGTATTCAAGCCGCTATTTATCACTGTTTTTATTACATTCATTGTGTAGTATCAAATAATTTCGGCATCGTTGATGATTAATCATTACGGTCATTTTCATTTTCATTTTCATTTCAGCATGCTTACCGGATATATTCAATCGCTGAGTCAGTAAGTCTCAAGTCTTTTGTTCTTGATCCCTGTATTTATTATTTTGACGCCCGGTAGTCGCCGGATTTTGGAGTCAGACGAGTAACCATATTCCTCATATGTATTACTCCTGTTTGTTCTATAATCATGATTATGTTAAATAGTGTATGGCGAATCAAGCCCCACCTTCTTGCATGATCGATGAAACAAATTTATTTGACTGAAATACAAAATTTGACTGATATACAAAAAAACAGCTGCACAAGGTTGTTGATTGTGCAGCTGCTCTTCTCGTTGTTCTTAATGATATATATCAAAAATGGCTAGTTCCGTCAAAACAATGTGTGCATATTTTACATTTAGGCAGTCCTATTGATTTGACAAGTGTTTCAATCGTATTGAATTTCAGGGATGTAAGCCCGAATCGTTCACGTATTTTCTCCACCATTGCATTATATTTTGGTGAGTCGGTCTTTGCGTATTCTTCCAGGTCTTTATTGGGATCTCCCTCCAACTCTTCAATCATGCGGCGGGTTATAAGCTCCATGTCTGATTTGGAAGATGTAAAACCTATGTAACGGCACCCGTAGATAAGAGGCGGTGACGCTATACGCATGTGCACCTCTTTAGCTCCGTATTCATAAAGTGTTGATACATTGTCATTAAGCTGCGTACCTCTCACGATTGAGTCATCGCAGAATAAAGCACGTTTGCCCTGTAACATAGCTCTGTTGGGTATGAGTTTCATTTTTGCCACCAATGAGCGCATCGACTGGTCACTCGGAGTGAAACTGCGCGGCCATGTCGGGGTGTATTTGGAGATACAGCGGTGATAAGGAACTCCTTTACCGGCAGCATATCCGAGTGCCATTCCTACGCCTGAATCAGGAATACCGCAGGCACAGTCAACTTCTGTCTTGTCCG
The DNA here is from genome assembly GCA_964442005.1 of uncultured Bacteroides sp. Lineage (GTDB taxonomy): Bacteria > Bacteroidota > Bacteroidia > Bacteroidales > Muribaculaceae > JAAVFS01. The sequence goes on from CAYTWG010000080.1 coordinate 4,262, forward strand.
TTTTACCCATTTCAAAGCCGGAATTAAAACGTGTCTGTTCCACATTACGCCCTTCGTAGCACGACGTAGGGAAACCGTAATATACCCAAAGGAATGAGCATATCTGCATTTCTTCTCCTGGGGCTCGCAGTTGTTTCATGCTGTCGGCTGTAAACTCGATAATCTCACCGGGACCGAGGTCACGGACAATTTCATAGTCGAGATTGGGGAACGATGTAGACTCCGATGTAACAGCAAATGCACCCTCCTTTTTTCCCACTACTATTGGTGTGCGTCCGAGTTTATCTCGTGCGGCAATCAGCGAGTGCTCTGTAAGAATCAGCATTGAGCAAGAGCCATGTATGCGGTTATATACATTTTCAATGCCTTCGGTAAACGTTTTTCCCTGATTAATAAGCAATGCAACCAGTTCAGTCTGGTTTGTATCTCCGGAACTGAGTTCGCCGAAATGTACCCCTGAATCGATTAACTCTTTCTCCAGTTCGGCAAGATTACAGACTTTTGCAACTGTAATGATTGCATATTTGCCAAGATGAGAGTTGATTATGATGGGTTGTGGATCGGTATCACTTATTATACCGATACCCATGTTCCCTTTGAATTTAGGCAATTCGTGTTCAAACTTTGTACGGAAATAGGTACTCTCCAACGAGTGGATAGAGCGACAGAAACGATGTTCAGCACTATCGTATGTCACCATTCCGGCACGTCGTGTACCCATGTGGGAGTTGTAGTCAACTCCATAAAAAAGGTCGGTGCGGCATTCATGCTTTGAAACGACTCCAAAAAAACCTCCCATAATCGGAATTATTTATCTTTATTATATTTATATTGTCAATAAATTTATCTCATTTGTTGCTGATAAATCAGCGTTTGTTCCAGTTCCCTTCGATATAATTGATAAAAGCCTGGTTGACAAGTCTGACACCTCCGGGTGTCGGATAGTTGCCTGAAAAATACCAGTCGCCGGGACAGTCGTGGACTGCACGATGCAGTCCGTCGAGTGACTGATAGACAATTTTTACTTCAGCCTTAGTGTCAGTCGGAGTCAGCATCCGGGCTATCTTATCAGAAATTTCGTCATCGGAAAATTGCTCATAGATCGCTTTTACGCAGTTGACTTGCTGTTCAACGGGTAATAAAAGCTGTTGGCGGCATTTCTGACACGTGTCCTGGAGCACATACTCCCTACCCCGTTCTTTAAGTAATTCTACTGCGGCTCGGAATGCGATGAACTCAGCCATGCGAGACATGTCGATACCGTAATAATCAGGATATCTGACTTGCGGAGATGACGAAACGACTACAATTTTGCGTGGATGCAGGCGGTCAAGCATCCTGATTATCGATTGTTTAAGCGTCGTCCCGCGCACAATCGAGTCATCAATGACTACAAGTGTGTCAATATCATTTCTCACACACCCGTAAGTCACGTCATAGACATGTGCCGCCAGATCATTACGCGACTCCCCTTCTGCGATAAAAGTACGAAGTTTGATATCCTTGATTGCAACTTTTTCTACTCTCAGTTTACGGGACATTATCCCGCGTAGAGTCTCCGATGATAATTTCCCGGCGCTCTGTAATCTCAGAATAGCTGCTGATTTTATCTCGTTCAGTTCCTTCTCGAGCCCTTCGATCATACCGATAAATGCGACTTCGGCAGTGTTGGGAATAAATGAAAAAACTGTATTTTCAAGGTCGTTGTCGATCGCTTTCATCAGTGAGGGCACCAGATAATGACCGAGTGCTTTACGTTCGCGGTAGATGTCGGCATCGCTTCCGCGGGAGAAATAAATGCGTTCAAACGAGCATCGCTCGTTTTTCTCCTCTCCCAGGATATCGGTCACCGTTACCCTACCCGATTTTTTTACAATCAAGGCACTTCCGGGCTTAAGCTCTTTCACGTCCACCCGTCTCACGTTAAGAACGGTCTGTATCACAGGTCGTTCTGATGCGAGAACTACGATCTCGTCATCATAATAGTAGAAAGCGGGACGAATACCGTGGGAATCTCTGAGTGCAAACATGTCGCCCGACCCTGTCGCTCCGCATATCACATAGCCTCCGTCCCAGTCAGGAGCGGCGTTACAGAGCACTCTCACCATGTCCATGTTGTCCTCAATCATTCGGGTCAGCTCCGGATCGGTGTACGTGTCACGGAACTCTCTGTAAAGACGGTGATTCTCTTTGTCAAGGGCATATCCGAGTTGCTCCAGCAATACGATGGTATCACTGTATATGCGTGGATGCTGTCCTTTTTCAGCGATAGATTTGAAAAGAGAATCGACATTAGTCATGTTGAAGTTGCCGCAGAGCAACAGGTTGCGTGACCGCCAGTTGTTGCGTCGTAAAAACGGATGAACGTATGACAGACCGCTCTTGCCAGTCGTACTGTATCGTAGGTGTCCCATGTAGATTTCGCCTATGAAAGGAGCATATCCTGCGACCCAGTCGGGATCACGTTCATCAATATGCTCTTTTTCAATCGTAGGCATTATGGACGCAAAAATTTCAGCAATAGCATTGGCTCCGAGAGCGCGCTCCCGGAATACATATTCATTGCCCGGTGTCGCCGGAATCTTTTCGACTCCGACGCCTGCACCCTCCTGACCGCGGTTGTGCTGCTTTTCCATGAGTAGGTAAAGCTTGTTTACCCCGTAGGTATAAGTGCCGTATTTTTGCCTGTAGTATTCGAGCGGCTTCAGCAATCTGATCATCGCCACACCGCACTCATGTTTCAGTTGTTCCATATATAGTAGGGACCGAAGAGAAAATTGTCCTGTTTTTGTGGTTTACTTATCTGATGAAAAGCAATTCTCTGTACTTGGGAAGCGGCCAGATTTCGTTATCGACCATCAATTCAAGCTTGTCGATGTGATAACGTATTGTTTCCATGCGCGGGACCACATTGTCGTGGTAGGCAATCGCTTTTTCCCGTTCATTCTTTATGCGGTTGGCATTACGGCGCGCATCGACCATCAGTTCAACCTGTTCCTTGATGACTGACATGTGGTCAGCAATCTTTTCAATCGTACCCAGGTCCTGTTCTGCAATCTTCTTGCTCTTTTCTTCGGGGAACAGAGTCTTGATTTTTACAAGATTGTCAACCAGCATCGATTGATAGCGGGTTGCGACAGGAATCACGTGGTTAATGGCAAGATCTCCGAGTACACGGGCTTCAATCTGTATTTTCTTAGTGTACATTTCCCATTTTACCTCATTACGTGCTTCAAGCTCTACCTTGGTAAACACGTTTGTATCGGCAAACATGCGTATTGAATTTTCGCTCAGATAAGCGTCGAATATCTTGGGAACGCTGGTCTCGCAGTCGAGTCCGCGACGTGCAGCCTCTGTTTTCCACTCGTCGCTGTAACCGTTGCCGTCAAAGTGGATCGCTTTAGAATCTATGATTAGCATTCTGATTTCTTCAAGAATAGCATGATTCAGATCCTCGCCTGCTTCAAGACGTCGGTCGACATTGATTTTAAACTTGTTGAGCTGATCGGCTACGGCTGCATTAAGGGCTATCATCGCCGACGCGCAGTTGGCTGACGAACCTACGGCACGGAACTCAAAGCGGTTACCGGTGAAAGCAAACGGCGATGTGCGGTTACGGTCAGTGTTGTCGAGCATGATTTCTGGAATCTGGGAAATACCCATTGAGAGTCCTGATTTTCCGGTGAAGTTAAGTATTTCAGCGGTTGTGCTCTTTTCAAGTTTATCAAATATCTCGGCAAGCTGAGTACCTGTGAATATTGATATGATTGCAGGGGGTGCCTCGTTGGCTCCGAGTCGGTGAGCATTGGTAGCAGATGAAATAGACGCTTTTAGAAGTGCGTTATGACGATGCACGGCAGCCATTACATTTGCCACGAAAGTAAGGAACTGAAGATTTGCGGCAGGAGTTTTGCCGGGAGCGAACAGCAGTACGCCGGTATCGGTGCCTAAGCTCCAGTTGTTGTGTTTACCCGATCCATTAATGCCTGCAAAAGGCTTTTCATGCAACAGGACACGGAAATTATGGCGGCGTGCAACTTCTGCAATCAAAGACATGAGCAGAAGGTTATGGTCATTGGCAAGGTTGGTTTCCTCGTAAATCGGGGCAAGCTCAAACTGGTTGGGGGCAACCTCGTTGTGGCGTGTTTTTGCCGGAATACCAAGTTTATGACATTCTATTTCAAG
>CAYTWG010000081.1:0-8282 GCA_964442005.1 uncultured Bacteroides sp.
GAAAAGAACTTGCAGGAAAGACAGTAGTAATCTCCGGTTCCGGCAATGTAGCAACCTATACAGCTCAAAAACTTCTGCAGCTCGGTGCCGTGGTTGTATCAATGAGCGACAGCTCGGGTTCGATCTATGTCCCCGACGGCATTACCGAGGAGATGATGCACTATATCTTCGAACTTAAGAACGTATATCGCGGTCGCATCAGCGAGGTTGCCGAGGAATATCCCGACGCCGTGACATACTTCCCCGGAGAGCGTCCCTGGCACCATGTCAAATGTGATATCGCCATGCCGTCGGCAACTCAGAACGAAATCGACGGTGAGGACGCACGCGCTCTTCTCGCACAAGGCTGTATAGCCGTCAGCGAAGGCGCAAACATGCCCTCTACACCTGAGGCAATCAAGGAATTCCTTGCGGCAAAGATACTCTACGCTCCCGGAAAGGCTGCAAACGCCGGCGGTGTTGCCGTGTCGGGTCTCGAAATGGCTCAGAACTCTCAGAAACTCTCATGGTCAGCTGAAGAAGTCGACGCCAAACTCAAGTCAATCATGGCTGACATCCACCAGCAGTGCGTTGAATTTGGTAAAGACGGCGACTATATCAACTACGTAAAGGGAGCCAATGTTGCCGGATTCATGAAAGTGGCTCGCGCCATGATGGCACAAGGTGTCCTCTGATAAATCAGAAATACATTATAACATAACTATCAGTCATAGCCGTCGGGTAATCTCCGGCGGCTATGTTATTTCTATACCATGCTCAGCGAGCCGGTAGCGCGGTGACAAATGTATGTTTCCCCGACGTCAGACGCTCCGTTACTATCCTTTCGCCATCAGGGACCGATACGGTAGCCTCCGTGTTGGCTGGTACTGTAAACTCGTAAGTCACCGTGTCACCGTCAATCACCCACGAACTCTCGATACGTCCGTAAGGCGAGTCATAATGCCCGCGTGCCCACGTCATGCCTCCCGACATGTCGACCTCAGGCAGCAGGAAGAAGTGCCGATAGCCCGGCGACATAGGATCCTTTCGTATTCCGAGTGACCGGCTTATCATCCAGTCGGCGACAGCTCCAAACGAATAATGATTAAACGAGTTCATGCTGTTATTACTGCCAAATCCGTCGGTCAGCGTGAACGAGTTGAGACGTTCCCACACTGTTGTAGCCCCCTGCTTGACAGGATAGAGCCAGGAAGGATAATCAGTCTGCTGCAACAGTTTATAGGCTATGTCGGTATAACCGTTGTCGCTCAACGCATTGCTTATCCATGCTGTCCCGATAAAACCTGTCATCAGAGAGTAAGGAGGACACAGCCTGCCGTCATCAGCTATATTCTCACGCGCAACCGACGCGGCGAGACGGGCGGCAACCGGCGCTCTGAGCGAGTCGGGGAGCACATTTAGCGCTAACGGCACGGCATAAGTTGTCTGTAAATCAAGCGGCTTGCCCTCGCGGTCGGCAACGAAAGCCGAGTGGCGCATCATACCGGTCGTCGTGTCAACATAGGTGCGCACAAAGAAATCTTCACGCGCATCCTTCATAGCTCTGTAGACTTGTGCATCGTCACTCTTGCCAAGAAGCATTGCAACCCGCTCCATTATTGAAAGGTCATAAATATAGTAGCATTCCCAAAGCAGCGACTTGTCCATCTTGTCATAGTCGTGCCCGAGCCAGTCGCCCAGATCACCCCACTCGCGGTTCTGAACAAGCAGACCGGTTGACGGGTCAATGTCGTGACCGGCAACATAATCGACATATCGTTTCATCGAGTCATAGTGCTCGGCGACAATTGTCGTGTCACCCGACGCAAGATAGCACTCCCAGGGCACGACTATGCCGGCACTCTGCCACAACAATCCGCCGAATCCTCCACTCATGGGTACCACCTCCTCGTAACGACCGTCGGGATGCTGTGTATCTCGCATCGAGCGCAGATAGCGGCGTAGAAACTGAGTCATGTCGCCTATATAAAGCGCCGCCGGAGAAAACACCGATATGTCACCCGCCCACCCCATGCGCTCATTACGTTGCGGGCAGTCGGTAGGTATCGACATCAGGTTAGCACGTGATGACCATATAATATTTTTCCACAACCGATTGACGTCAGCATTTGATGTCTCGTAGGAAGCAGTCACCGAGTCAAGCGAGCTCAACACTATCGCCCTCACATCATCAAGCGGGAGAGGACGATCGATACCCGTAATCTCCATGTAACGGAATCCATGATAGGTAAACCGTGGCGACACAGTCTCAACACCGCCACGGGCTGTGTAAATCTCCTGAGCCATAGCTGCACGTATATTCTCGAGCATCACCATACCCTCGTTGCCGGCATACTGAGGCATTTCAGGATAAAGCACCTCGGCAAATCTTACAATCACTTCCGTGCCCGGCTCCAATCCCGACAGCGTAATACACGGTACTCCGGCAATATTCTGCCCCATGTCATAGACATAGACTCCCCGCCGGGGCTCGGTCACGGCTATTGCCATCAGCGTGTCGACAGCCACGACACCTTGCCCGTACTGCGCCTCGGGGACTACGTCATCGAACCCGGGCGACGTGACCGGCACAGCTTTTCCCCACGACGAGTCGCCAAAACATGCCGTTGACCACCCCTCAAATTCAGACTCCCGCGTCGCATCATAAATTTCGCCCTGAAACAGACTGCCGTAACGCGTAGGTCCGTCAGTCGACACTCTCCATGTCGCAGGGTCAGTGACAATATCTGCTTTTGTGCCGTCATCATATTCTATTCTCAGCAACGCGAGCAATGACTGCCGGTCGCCGAAGTAGTTCCAGTTGTCGCCGACAAAGCTTGCACCTCCGCTCCACCATCCCTCCGACAGCACGGCACCCATAGCATTTCTACCGGTGGTGAGCATCGGCGTGACATCATAGGTCTGATATAATTGCATGCGGTCATATTGTGTCAGTCCCGGATTGAGATAACTGCTGTTGACACGCTTCCCGTTGATATAGAAGTCGTAGACGCCGCGCGACGTGACATAGAGACGTGCGCGTTTGACCAGATTGCTCTCGGCATCAAACTCCGTCCGCAACATCGGCGCTCCGGGTCCATCTATATTCATCGACACACCATTACCGCTCACCACCGTGTCACCGGCTACTACAGTTTTGACTACATTTGACGGATGCCGGTAGTGGCGTATCACAACGTCGCTGAACTGCGCCGTACCACCGTCGGAAACGCCCAATGCTACGTCGCCAACCACCGGGAAAGCCGTGTAATCGCCGCCGCGACCTACCGGATTTACGTTTACTTCTCCTACCGCGACACCGTCGACCGACACCCGCGTGTACCCGAGCACCGACGTCAGCGCGACCCTGTGCGGCTCCCTGAGCTTACCCTCCATCAGGGAGTCCGGTATCACACCGCTCCATAACGGGACATCGGCTCTGTCTCCCGGAGCATAGTTTACCCTATAAAGATTCAAACGCGCCTGACCTCCGCTGACAGCATCGGTTATATCCATCTCGACGGCTACATAGCTGCTGTCACGCGGCGACTCAATATGATATATGTTGCGGTTGGCATCGAGCAGCCGGCGGTCATTCATGCCATATCGCAGTAACGCCCGGCAACATCCGTCATTCAAAGCAACACTATATTCCACTCCGAACACAGGAAGATAGTGTGGCGAAAAAGTCATTTCGGAATCCGGCGCACCTATCCATTCGGCACCGCCCCACATCGACACGTCGTGGAGCAGTCCGGTCTCAAACCACGACTTTCCCGCAGCCGCTTCCCCGGCATTGTTCCACACTGTCACCGTCCAGTCATAGCGGGTTGCAGGCTTAAGCTCCACACCTTCGTAAGAGATATTGATTGACTCGCGCGACTCGCGCCGTCCCGAAGTCCACACCGCTGTCCCGTCAGAGGCGTCAGTCACCGTGATTTCGTAACCTGTCTGACTGCGCGATGCATCGCTGTCAATCATCAGCCAGCTGAACACCGGTTGTGCTGTCTCCACGCCTGAAGGCGTCACCTCATGATTGGTTTTCATTCCCGACACCGACATCGCTGCCGAGGCAATATCGAGTGACATGACAGCACACACCAGAGCCATGACTGTACCCCTGAAGTCAACAGATTGCTTAATCGTCATTTTTTCGCAGTATTACAGTGAATAACAATACAAAGATACAAATCCGTTCCAACCGCTACAACATTCCCCGAAAAAGAAAAATAATTTTACAACGCCGGTGCACAATATTTACCGGTTTTGTGTTTATATTTGCAGAGCGGTAATGCCCGCTCACATCCGTAATCAACCCATAACTTAAAGAAATGAGACACCAGGGGATCAAGACACTGCTGACACGCATAACCATAGCCATCACGCTTATCATTATATGCTCACCGATCATCGGCGCTACTGACTACGCTCAGCTAAAGCTCAAAGCTGACCGCTTTTATGCCCAGCAAGAGTGGGCAAGCGCATCGGCTATGTACGGACTGATGATCGATCGCCGTCCCCACGTCGCACAGAACTACGGCAAGGCTATCGTTGCCCTCACGATGCAGGATGCACCGGTCTCACAGCGTATTGCCATCATGTCGCGTTCGATGGATGCACGTGTACCGCTCGACTCGGTGTTTTCCGTTGTCGAGCGCAACGCCTATGACCTCGGCAACGCCGCCATCTACGAGCGCTTCCTCCTGGACGTGCGTGACGCCTATCCTTGGATGAAACGCAGTGTCAACAGCTATCTGTTGCGCTACTACACCTACCGTGCCGACGGTCCGATGATGATCGAGTACAGCCGTATAATGCTCGACGGCATGCCTCACAACCCGCGTTTCCTCGAGTCTCTCGCCCGAGGATACCTCCTCGACGGTAAGAACGATGAAGCGATGACAACCTATCGCACAATCCTTGAGTACTATCCCGACAACTACAACGCGCTCCTGTCACTCGGCAACTATTATTACATCATAGCCCGTGACGACCGTTCCGACATCGAGTCGCGCGACCTTGCCGCACGTTATCTCTCCGCCGCCGACAAAATGCGCCCTACCCCCTACGTCACCGCCCTGCTCGCCTCGCCGGTCCTCTCCCCCGACCGATAAATCACACATAACACATTATATTACATGAAATTACATGGAACAAAGCATTATTCTACGTCAAAAATATAAAACTGAAAGAAATTCACAACGGTAACGAAATAAACAAGAAAACCGAGGTTTAATCTCTGTTCTTATTATCTTCTATCCGAATCTCTATTGTTGATTCTTTCTCGTTGTCTGAGAAATAGTTTAGGAAAAGTCCTAAAATGCTTAAAAGCCCCAGGATAAAAGGTATCAGGCAAATTATGGTGACAATGATCTTAAGCATGATTTCATTAAATTTTAGGTAAAGTTGGGATTCTACGTCAAAGATAGAAAAAATGAAAGAGATTTACAACGGTGATGAAATAAACCGGTAAAGACATATTTATGCGTCCATGCTTCCCTTTTATCTATATCTTTATTGACATTTAAGATTTCTCATCCGAAAAACAACTCTTAGTAAGCCCTATATAACAATAAAATAACAGGAGTGCGATGCAACAGAATAGATAGCGGGAGCAGACTGATCAGTCCACTCCCGCTTATTTTATCAGTATTGACCGGAGATATCAGATCATTTCAAACACAAGTTTGAACGGGATGAAAATCAAACCGATGACAAGGCTAAGGATGGTCCACAGCGCAGCTCGTTCAGACATCTTGCGAGCCTTAATCACCTCGCCTCGACGATAGAGCGGGTTGACCTTGGAGGCAAAAATAATCGCAACCACTCCTGCCGGCAGGAAGAACAATATCGTCATCACGATCGAAGCGACAAGATAGTTGGGCGGACACTCCGCGCTACCGTCGGCGACGACAGCACCCGACCGAGAAGTCTCGCCTGCAGCCGGTACAAACTGTTGAGCCGCCATGCCGACGGTAAACAATGACTCCAACCCGGCAATCGATCCGGCCGGTGTCCATCCGGAAAGCCCCTGATACCACACCGGGGTATCAGCCGAAATGCGCATTTGCCGCAAATCGTCGACCGAAAACGGTCCTGAAGTCTTTTCGTCTCTGATAATCCAGTAGTTCATATTTACGGTTTAGAAAAATTTGGTTTCAGTTCCGAGGATATCGGAAAGAAGATTATTGGCAAGACGACTTGCTCCGATACGGAAATACTCGTTGGTGAGCCACTGCTCGCCAAGCACTTCCTTAACAACGGTATAGTAAGCGACAGCTTCAGCTGTAGAAGCTACGCCACCCGAAGCCTTGAAGCCGACCATGCGACCGGTCTTTTCAAAATATTCCTTGATACACTGACACATCACGTATGCCGCCTCGAGTGTAGCTCCGGGATAATCCTTGCCGGTAGAGGTCTTGAGGAAGTCGGCGCCGGAGTAAAGGGCAAGGACGGAAGCCGCCTTGATGTTTGCCGCCGATTTCAACGCGCCGGTTTCAAGAATCACTTTCAGACGCGCATCACGGCATGAGTGCTTGATTTCCTCGATCTCGTCGCATACTTCCTGATAGTTACCGTCAAGGAAGTTGCCAACATTAAGCACAATGTCGATCTCGTCGGCACCGCCTTCGACAGCGAGAGCAGTCTCGGCGACCTTTACCTCGGGGAATGTCTGAGACGAGGGGAATCCGCCTGACACACAAGCTACTTCCACCTTTGACACCTCAAGGACAGTGCGTACAATCTGGGCAAAGTTGGGGTACACACATATTGCTGCGACATTGGGAAGCTCGGGATGCTCCTCGTCAAAAGCGTTGACGCGCTCGGTGAACTGAGCCACCGACTGAGGCGAATCGGTTGCCTTAAGCGTGGTAAGGTCGATAGTGTTGAAAAGGAAGCGATAGACTTCCTGAGTGTTGTTCTCTTCAAGATGGTCGGCGAGAATCTTCTCGACGGCAGCTTTTACCTGCATGTCATCCTCGATTGTCTTGAACGAGGCGACCGTATCATGATATTTATCGCTCATAGTGTAGATATTATTTTAGATATATTTTATAAATGGTTATCTCAATCTGTTGGTTCAGTCTTGACATTGTGTCCCGTGTCAGTCGGTGAGAGCTTTGGATTATTACGGTGACGCGTGGCGTCACGGACAGTCTTTTTGTCAATGTTGCGGCGCACGGCGTCGGCAAGATCCACGCCGGTCTGATTGGCAATCGCAACCGTTACCCACAACAGGTCGGCGAGTTCATCGGCAAGATCGGGATTCTCGCCCGGCTTGAATGACTGCTCTCCATAGCGTCGCGCCATGATACGCGCTACCTCCCCGGTCTCTTCGGCAAGGATAGCCATATTGGTCAACGGAGAGAAATAAGTCACTCCGACGGTACGTATCCAGTTGTCGACCAATGCCTGTAACTCGGCAAGCGTGGGGTTGAATCGTGACGTACTCATTCCTTAAGTCTTGAATCGATGATTATTGTCACCGGACCGTCGTTGACAAGCTCAACCTGCATGTCTGCGCCAAAGACGCCTCGCCTGACTTCCGAACCGGTAAGCCCGGAAAGAGTGTCGCAGAACGACTCGTAGAGCGGTACAGCGGTGTCGGGACGGGCTGCACGTATGTAGGACGGGCGGTTGCCTTTACGCGTGGATGACGTGAGGGTAAACTGACTGACGGCAAGTATCTCGCCGCCGACATCGGTCACCGACCGGTTCATGACCCCGTCGGCATCATTAAAGATGCGCAACGACGCCGTCTTTTGCGCAACATACTTCATGTCATCGGGAGTATCACCGGTCTCGACACCGACAAGGACCATCAACCCGGCTCCGATAGCCGCATGAAGCTCCCCGCCGATAGATACCGACGCACGCTCTACACGTTGTATCACGACTCTCATCCTTATCTCCTTTTTTACCGTCTCAGGTTCTCAGGCTGCCAACACGGCGCGACATCAACCGATTTTATCCACTTCAAGATCCTCGTTGATGATCTCATGCCAGGGCAGTCCCTGAACAGCAAGCTGCTCCATGAAAGGATCGGGATCAAACTCCTCGACATTGTGAACGCCGGGCTTAACCCACTTGCCGGTAAGGAACATCATGGCGCCTATCATGGCGGGGACACCGGTAGTGTAGCTCACCGCCTGCATGCCCGTCTCGCGGAACGCCGCCTCGTGGCTGCAATTGTTGTAAATATAATAGGTCATCTCCTTGCCATCCTTGCCTTTACCCGAGATACGGCAACCGATCGACGTCTCGCCGTGATAGTTCTCGCCGAGATCCTGGGGATTGGGAAG
>CAYTWG010000082.1:0-8031 GCA_964442005.1 uncultured Bacteroides sp.
CTTACAAAATTTCCTGCTGTTATTGCGCAAATCGGACAAGCTGCCGCTTCTTCTTCCTGAAGTTGATAAATATCTTCCTACCGAGAAGGGCGAACCTCCGTTGGGTCGTGCAAAAAATTGGGTGACGGAAGAGGGTTATCCTATCGAATTGTGTACCATGCCCGGTTTTGCAGGCTCAAGTGCCTATTATCTCCGTTACATGGATCCGCATAATGATGATGCGCTCGTATCGGAGGAAGCCAATGGATACTGGCGTAACGTAGATCTTTATGTAGGTGGTACGGAGCATGCTACAGGTCACCTTATTTACAGCCGTTTCTGGAATAAATTTTTATATGATCTTGGCGCGGTTTGTGAGCAGGAGCCGTTCAAGAAACTTATTAATCAGGGAATGATTCAGGGACGTAGTAACTTTGTTTACCGTATCAAGGACACAAATACTTTCGTATCATATAATCTTAAGAAAGATTATGATGTGACGCCGATACATGTCGATGTAAATATTGTTTCAAATGACATTCTTGATACAGAAAAGTTCCGTCAGTGGCGTCCTGAATTTAACGATGCTGAATTTATTCTTGAAGATGGAAAATATGTGTGTGGTTACGCTGTCGAGAAGATGTCAAAATCAATGTTTAATGTGGTTAATCCTGATGACATTGTTGACCGTTACGGTGCTGATACGCTCCGTCTTTATGAAATGTTCCTCGGTCCTGTCGAGCAGAGCAAGCCATGGGATACAAACGGTATCGACGGTGTTAACCGTTTCATAAAAAAACTATGGGCTCTTTTCTACAAGGGTGATACCATGCTTGTGACTGATGAAGCTCCGACACGTGAAGCGCTTAAATCATTGCATAAACTTATAAAGAAAGTCACCTGGGATATTGAAAACTTCTCTTATAACACTTCTATCAGTGCTTTCATGATCTGTGTTAACGAGTTGTCATCAATGAAATGTCACAGTCGTGAGATACTCAGCCAGCTTATAATCCTTCTTGCTCCGTTTGCTCCTCACGTATCGGAGGAACTGTGGCACGCGCTTGGAAACGATACTACTGTCTGTGATGCTCCCTGGCCTTCGTTCAATGAGGAATATATCAAGGAAGATAATGTCAATTATGCAGTTTCATTTAACGGCAAGGCTCGTTTTAACATTCAGGTTCCTGCCGGAATGTCATCTGACGAAGTACAGAAAATAGCGCTGGGTCATGAAAGTGCTGCCAAGTGGATTGAAGGAAAAACAGTCAGAAAAGTCATTGTAGTTCCCAATAAAATTGTGAATATAGTGGTAGGATAATAAAAGACAGTAATTTACGTTATAATCAGTGAACCCGTCCCGATTAAGGGCGGGTTCATAAATACATGTTGAATTATGAACCGTCTCCGTAAACTTGTTTTTGCCACCAATAACGCCCACAAACTTGAAGAAATACGCAATATTGTAGGCGATAAGTTTGAGATAATGAGTCTTAAAGATATAGGATGTGAAGTTGATATTCCTGAAACAGGTAATACGCTTGAAGAAAATTCTGCTATTAAGGCACGTTATGTGAAAGACAATTATGGCATGGACTGTTTTGCCGACGATACCGGTCTCGAGGTTGATGTTCTCAATGGCGAGCCTGGAGTAAGGTCAGCCAGATATGCTCCCGGTGATGGACATGATTCTGTGGCAAATATGCGCTTTCTGTTGAAAAACATGGAAGGAAAAAACGATCGTAATGCGCGTTTTAAAACAGTCATCACGCTGCTTGCGGGCAATGAATGCTATGTGATGAAAGGGATTGCTGAAGGTACTATACTTGAAGCTCCACGTGGCGAAGGTGGATTTGGATATGATCCTATATTTCTTCCTGAAGGTAAGGAACTTACATTTGCTGAAATGACGCCTGAGGAAAAAAATTCATTGAGTCACCGCGGTCGTGCTACATGTAAATTGATTGAATTACTGAAACAATTATAACCACTTTTGATGATAAAGAAAATTTTTTTATTTCTATCGATTATAATTCCGTTTGTAGCACCGGCACAGCTCGGTGTAGGCAACTGGAAACTTCATTCATCGTTCAGCGGTGTAAACGACATAGTTGAAACACCCTCAAAGGTCTACTATGTGTCGGACAATGCTCTTTTTTCTTATGACAAAGAAAAAGGGGAGACATACTCTTATAATATTGCCAACAAGCTTAACGACAACAAGGTCACACGTCTTTTCTATAATAAGGACGGGAAATACCTTGCTGTTGTATATGAGTCGGCTAATATTGATCTTATATATGAGAATGGCAAGATAGTCAACATGTCAGACATAAAGGACGTCCCCATGTCAATCACCCGCACTATCAATGATGTCAGTTTTCATGATGGAAAAATATATGTTGCGACTAACTTCGGTCTTGTTATTTTTGATGATAAAAAGCATGAAGTAATACAGTCGGGCAATTACAACCGTAATGTTGAGATTGCTGAGATTGTCAACGGTTATCTGATGCTTGTGAGTGAATATGACTACTATTGGATTCCGTTGGATTCAAGAATCAACAGTCTTGACAATTTTGAGAAAAAAGGTCGTTCGGTTGTAAAGTACACCCATCCGCTTGGCAATGATAAGTTTGCTGCATTATGTGGCAACTATAATCTGCTGCGTATCTATGAATCAGATATGAAAAAAGGTCATCTCAACGTGGTGAAAGAACTTAACACTGATTTTATGAGTGATTTCCACTACATGAGTGACGGTTCATGTTATGCTGTGACAGCAAAGGATCTATATGTAATAAGTCCTTCGGGCGAGGTGACTGTAAATCATCTTCCTGCAATGTTTGAAGGTGACTGTGTAGGAGCGTGGAACGGTATGAAATCAGTCTGGGCTGGGAATTCACAGGGAATTGGCAATTATAAAATCGATGACGGTAACGTGACAGTTATCAGCGACCGTTATATTCCTGAAGCTATGACAGTGAAGAAAGTAGGTCGTCTGTATGTTTCTCCCTCTGAAAAAATCTACGCGGCTTCTTATGGCAGTTCACATAATCTCAATGCATTCAAAGACAAGTATAACGAACTTTATCACGTCAATATCATCAATGACGGAGAGATACGTGATGTAACTCCTGTGGAATTTGACGTTCAATGTCGTAATAATGCTTCTTTGACCAGTCTCCCCTACGGGTTCAAGGATGGATATGACATTGTGGAGGACCCTTCCGATCCTGATGCTTATTATGTAGGATCTATATGGGACGGTGTGTATCGCATAAAGGATGGAAAGCAGACACATAAATATTATAAGGATAACAGTACGCTTGTCGAAGTTCTGCCTGATTATGCTTTAAGAGCGCTGTCTATGGATTTTGACCGTCGTGGAAACTTGTGGGTAGGATGTCATGTGAAGTCGGGTGATAACTATACCGTTCATATGTTGACATCCGATGGTCTTAAAAAGAGTAAAACTACGGCGGCTGATTGGGAAAAATTTAAATTTGGCGACTATAGAGGCGAGCGTGACTTTAAAGTAAAAGCTTGTCGCAAGTCCGATATGATTTTTATTTTTTCAGGAGAGTATGATGCCGAATTGATTGCCTACGACACTAAAGGAACTACATCAACTTCTGACGACACATGGCGCATCTGGTCATCATTTATCGATCAGGACGGTAAGACTTACAGTTATAATTACATATATTCGATATGTGAGGATAATAACGGTCGGGTATGGATAGGAACTAATGACGGCGTAATAGAAATTACACGTCCCGGAGATGCAACCAATCCCGACATGCGTATCAATCACATCAAGATTCCGCGTAACGACGGAACAAATTATGCCGATTATCTGCTTGACAGCCAGAATGTATATGCTATAGCTGTCGACAGTTCAAATAGAAAATGGCTTGCAACTGAAACAGCCGGAGTCTATTATGTCAATGAGACCGGCAGTGAGATTCTTAACCATTATGACATTGATAACTCGATATTGCCTACCAACACGGTCTATGCTATAGCATGTGATCCTCATTCCAATTCGGTGTATTTCGGTACTGAGTTCGGGCTGGTTGAGTATAGTAGTACGGCAGCTCCGGCAAGCGATGATTATTCCGATGTCTATGCTTATCCTAATCCGGTGCGTCCCGACTATACGGGATGGATTACGGTAACCGGACTGATGGAAAACTCTCTTGTTAAGATAACCGATGCCGCAGGAAATGTTTTCTTCCAGGGACGTTCGGAAGGTGGAATGGTGACATGGGACGGTTGTAACAACTCCGGACAACGTGTAAAGACAGGTGTCTACTATGTGTTTGCATCGCAGAACGAGTCGGGACAGTCATCGGGAGCTGTAACTAAAATTCTTGTTGTAAATTAATTTGTTACTTAGAGAAAAATCATTTATGGAAGCAAAAGTTTCATTGAAATATATTGATGAAGATGATAAGTGTTACGGATTGACCGGCATGGCTATTGCTGTCGTGGCGTGGGATTGTGAAAATCTTCTTGCACGTATCGATCTCGATGGCGACGAGATGATGGAATTTACTCCCCACTACTATTTTTCAGGTAATCCGAGACTCTCGGCTAAACTTGCTTGGAATCAGCTCGTAGAACATTATCAATTGTCGATGGGGCTTATGCTTTCCAATATTCTGTGTCGTCATTGTGTCCACCGTCATGCCGAGGTGAAGCGCGAGATTGTCGACACTATGCTGGATTATCTCATTGAAGAGGGTCAGGAGGCATGTTCTCTTGAACGTGACGAGGTAAACAACATGTTCAACAAGAGCTACAACTATCTGTATCGCCTTTTTAATCATCGCGGAGTTCAGGGAGTGGCAAATGATTTTGCGGCAAAACTGAAACAGCGCCGCAATCTGACTGTATCAGAGGTGGTTGAGGAGTTGCGTGCGCTGTCGATGCTTTGATTTCTGATTAATGCTGCAATTTCATCACTTAGAGACTTTATTACCATTATATGTATTTAAAATGGTAATAAAATCTATTTTATAGGTGATTTATACAATAAAGTGATTATCTTTGTTGGTGTATTTACAATATCAATAAAAAATGAATATAAAATATTTTCTCGTTGCGCTGATGGTGATGATAGCTGCCGGGGCACAGGCTATTGACGTGAATGTCACTGCCGGTGGTCTCCGCGAAGCGGTCGGCTCCGGTTCCGGGGCGACATCACTGACAGTAAGAGGAGAAATCGATGCGTCGGATCTTGAGTATGTGAGAGACAATATGCCTTCACTGGTGTCGCTTGATCTCGGCGACGCGGTTATAGTGTCCTATCAGGGTGAAAGGCTTTCAAGCGGTATCGTGTCATCGCCTGCCGGTTGTCTTGCACCTTATTCGTTGTTTGGCACAGGAGTGAAAACAATTGTACTTCCGGCGGGACTTTTGACAATCGGTGAAGGTGCTATGGGTGCATGTCGGGCACTTGAATCGGTTAAAATACCCTCAGGAGTGACATTTATAGGCTCGTCAGCCTTTATTGACTGCCGGTCCCTTCAATCTGTCACCTTTGGTGATAAAGTGGCTGAGATAGGCTCTAAAGCGTTTAGCAGGTGTGTAGCTCTTAAATCTGTTATTTTGCCTGATGCCGTGATATCGATCGGCGACTGTGCTTTCAAAGGTTGCCATTCTCTTGTCTCGGTTACGCCCGGCAAGCAACTTGAGAAAATAGGCGATGCCGCGTTTGAAGATACAGCCGTGGCGACCGTTAATTTCTCAGGATGTGGAAAGCTTGCCTCGGTAGGTGAATTCTGTTTCGCATCATGTGACAATCTGTCAGAGGTTGTTCTTCCCGCTTCAGTTTCTGAAATAGGTCGTGGTGCCTTTTTTGGTGACTGTTCTTTGGGTAGATTTGTCGTACCGGCTTCTACCACATTGCTTCCTGACTTTGCTCTCACAGGCGCATCGGATATTGACGCGTCGGCACTTTTTCATAGAAACGTCGACGAGATAGGCGAGTATGCCATGTACGGAATAGATAAGGCTGATAAAGTCAGGCTTCCCGGCTCTCTTCTATACCTTGGGTCTCATGCTATGGACGGATGGAAGTCGCTATCGGTCATTGAGGCATCGTCTGTTTCAACGGTTCCTGAACTTGGCGAAGACGTGTGGGGTGACACTGATAAATCACGTATTACTCTCTATGTACCCGAGGAACTGATTGCAGGATTTGAGACAACTCCGCAATGGAGGGATTTCAATATTGAGAAAGGTGTTGACGGGGTAAAAGCACCGGTTGCCGCTCCATCGTCGGCTGTCACGGCTGAAATAGTTGATAATGTCCTTAACGTAGTTTCGTCATCAGCATCAATCGAGACAGTGACAGTTTATGATTTTGCAGGTAACCGCCTGTTATTGTTAAAAGGAAATGGTCAGCAGGTTTCGGCTGATGTCTCCATGCTGTCGGCACCTGTTGTCATTGTTGAAACAGTCACCGCCGACAGATCACGTCACATAATGAAACTTTTCCGATACAATAATTAACCGTAGAGCTGAAAAATGGAGAAGGAAATGTCATCACAGGAGAGTATAGCCGATCGTATCAGATATCTTATCAGGCAGTCACGCATGACGCAGGCTCAGTTTGCGCAGTTTATCTCTGTCGATCCGTCCAACATGTCAAAACATCTTTCGGGGAAGATACCTATAACCGACGGTCTGATAAATAAAATAGTGGTTGACATGGGAGTATCGAAGAAGTGGCTGCGTGACGGCGAGGATGTGCCGTTTGCCAAACCGTGTCACGGCGATGAAATGTCACTGCCTGTATCTCCTGCATCAAGGATTGTGGATGAGGCGCGCAAAGGTATTCCCGTCTATGACATTGATGTCACAGCGGGACATAGTGAGTTGAACCGCATGTTCACGTCTGACCGTATAATGGGCTACATGGATCTCCCGTCGCTTAATCCCGACTCGATAATAGTGCGTGTCAGTGGTGACAGCATGAAACCGGTTATTGAAAACGGCAGCTTCGTAGCTATCAGGAAAGTCTCTGATTCAGGTATAATATTCTGGGGACAGATTTATATAATTGTTACCGATGACTACCGCATGGTGAAATATCTGCGCCGTCATGAGGATAAAGACTATGTCGTGTTGCATAGTGCCAATCCCGACTATGATGACATCGACTTACCGCGCAAAGCAATCAACGGTCTGTTTCTTGTCGAGACTATTCTCAACTACGATCGCCGTTACTGATTCTGTGCCCGTCCGCTGTCGTGCTATTTTATAGAACGGCTTAGGAAGCCGACAATCCACAGAAGCACTATCGAGCCTACGACCGAGGTTATAAGATTGCCTATGATTGACGATGCGCTGAGACCTAAAAGTCCGAAAAGCCAGCCACCGAGCACGCCCCCTATAATGCCGACAATAATATTGACAATGAGTCCGAAACCGCTTCCATGTACAAGTTTACCGGCGGCAAATCCTGCGACAAGACCTATGAGTATGTACCAAATGAAATTCATAATCAAATAGTTTTTTAGTGAGTAAATCAATAATGTTTTCTCAATAGTAACGGCAATCGGGCGCTTATGGTTCAAAAAACACAGACTCTCCTCAAGTTAGTGGAATTATCCGTACTTGAGGAGAGTCTGTTGTATAAGTAAGATGTATAATTGACTTTATCAGTCGATGATGTCAAATCCGGTGTAGCGGCGCAGACACTCGGGGACAACGATTCCGTCGGGAGTCTGGTTGTTCTCGAGGAGAGCAGCCATGATGCGGGGGAGGGCGAGAGCCGATCCGTTAAGAGTGTGGCACAGACGGGTTTTCTTGTCCTCGCCGCGGTAACGGCATTTCAGACGGTTTGCCTGATAGGTCTCGAAGTTGGAAACCGACGAAACCTCAAGCCAGCGTTTCTGTGCAGCCGAGAACACTTCGAAGTCAAACGTAATAGCTGATGTGAAGCTCATGTCACCGCCGCAGAGACGGAGTATGTGCCAGGGCAGACCGAGTTTTTCAAGCAGTCCCTGAACATGATCCTTCATCTCTTCAAGAGCGGCA
>CAYTWG010000083.1:0-7971 GCA_964442005.1 uncultured Bacteroides sp.
TACAATATCTTTCATGACTTAAATTTATATTTCGTTTTTATTATTGCCGGCTTATTTTGCCGCTTTGATTTTTAATGTATAATAGAGCAGATAGATAACACCCACAGTCATTACCGACACGGCGCCGATCTGTCCGATGGCGTCAGCGGCAAATCCCATTGCAAGGGGGAACACCGTTCCGCCAAACAGTCCCATGATCATCAGTCCTGACACCTCGTTCTTTTCATCGGGTGACGAAATGAGAGCCTGGGAGAAAACGATGGAGAAGATATTGGAGTTGCCAAATCCAATAAGACCGAGAGCCACATAGATGGCGACGAGCGAATCGCACATAAAGAGTATCACCATAGCCGCGAGCATCATCAGCACGCTGAGTCCGAAAAAGAGACGTGCAGCCACCGAGCGGAGGATGATGGCACCGAGGAAACAGCCGGCGGTACGGAAAATAAAGTAGACGCTTGTCGCAAACCCGGCTTCCTCAAGGGGTAACCCGAGACGCTCCATGATAATTTTGGGAGCGGTGGTGTTGGTACCTACGTCAATACCTACGTGGCACATGATGCCGAGAAAACAGAGCAGAATGAAGGGGCGCGAGAGGAGCTTAAGACATTCACCGATGCCTGAACTGCGGTCGGGTTGTTCCTCACGTATGGGAGTGGCGCCGAGAGCGGCAATAGAGAGGAAGCTGACGACAGCATAGATTACAAACAGTGCGCGCCATCCGAGACCGAATGTCGGGAGGTAGGTTGTCGCGCCCCAGGCGGCAAGAATGGGCGCGAGAAACGAGGCTATAGCCTTGACAAACTGCCCGAACGTGAGCGTAGAGGCGAGACGGTCGCTACCTATAAGATTGGTTACAAGCGGATTGAGCGATGTCTGCATAATGGCGTTACCGATGCCGAGGAGGGAAAATGACAGCAGCATGGTGACATAACCGTCGCCGGTGATAGGAATGATGAGTGACACGGCGGTCACTACAAGACTGATAAGGACCGTCTTTTTACGACCTATACGGTTCATCAACATTCCGGTGGGAACGGAGAAGATGAGAAACCAGAAGAATACGAGCGAGGGGAACAAGTTAGCCTGCGAATCGGTCAGACCGAGATCCTTCTGCACATAGTTGGATGCCGTGCCGACGAGGTCGACAAAACCCATTGCAAAGAAGCAGAGCATGACGGGAGCCATCTGCAAAAGGCTGCTCTTGCGATCGGTTGCGATAGTGTTAGTTACTTCCATGAATTATAATATTATTTCTTTGTTTTAATAATCAAGAGTGACAGGATAGACCTTCAGATCAGTAACACGTGCCTTACCTGCCGAGCTTATCGAGAGACGGTTGTAGGGTTCGTTGGGGAACACGAGATTAGTCATCACAAACTTGCCGTTGTCACCAAATACTTCAACACTTGAGCGATCGATGTAGACGCGGAGATTGATTTCCTTGCCGTCGTTGAATGTAGGGGAAACTGTCACGGCGGGGAAGTCCTGGCTGAAATTGGTGATACCGCTGTTGCAACGGTCAAATGACAGGGTGGCGTCGGCGGGACGGTAGATCATTGTGACATTCTCGCCCTTGGTATTGGCGATTACAATATTCACGCTATCGCTCTGGAGAGGATTGACATTCATAACAATCTCGCATACACCGCCGTTGCTCTCGGGAAGATTATAGTTAACGGGATTAGCACCTATGCCTTTTGACTTGACGTTGACAACGGGGTTGGCGCGGAGCGAAAGCAGTTCGGGCGAGGGCACCGAGGCAAGATAAAGTTCACCGTCAGCGGCACGGAACAGCTCCATATCGCGGGGAAGAGTGTTGGCACTGCGGAACTGCATCGTGGGCACTTCGGGGGCATACTGCCAGTTGCTCATCCAACCTATGACTGTGCGGCGATTGTCGGGACCGTTGCTGAAACTTACAGTGGCGTAGTGATCCTTGCCGTAGTCCATCCACTTGGTAGGAACATTGCCTGATGCGTCAGTGTCGGTGATGAAAGTCTTACCGTCAAAGTCACCGATGAAATACTGTGTGGCACTTCCGCCGAAGGGACCGCCGGGGTTGAGATTGCACACAAGCACCCATTTTGTCTTATCGGTTCCGGGGAGCGGGAGCTCAAAGAGGTCGGGACATTCCCACACGCCATCCTGGGCGCCGAGTCCGCGACCGAAACGGCTCTGAAGAGTCCATTTCTTCATATCGGGCGACGTGAAGATAAGCATCTCGCGGTCAAGGGCGTGGGCAAGAATAAGAGACCACTCACGGGTCTCTGGATTCCAGAACATATTGGGATCACGTGCCTCGCTCTCAAGCGTCAGCACGGGGTTGCCGGGATACTTGTTGAACGTCTCGCCGTTATCGAGACTCCACGCAAGGCTCTGAATCTGACTTGTGGCTGCCGAAGTATACATGGCGACAACAGCGTCCTTGCCAAATCCGGCGCTGCCGTCGGTATCAACAGCCGAACTGCCGCTGAAAATCATGCCAAGACCGTCGGGGGCCAGAGCTGCTTCCTCGCGGAGCTGCCAGTGTACGAGGTCTTCGCTCGAGGAGTGACCCCAGGAGAGATTCTGCCACTTGGAGCCGTAAGGATTCCACTGATAGTAAAGATGCCATACACCGTCCTTGTAGAACATGCCGTTGGGATCGTTCATCCAGCCGAACAACGGGGTGTGGTGGAACACGGGACGGAACTTCTCGCGGTTGGAGGTGTCGAAAGTGTCGGAAACGACGATATTGCTCCAGCAGGCATCATTCTTTGCCTCCCGTACAGAGGTGCGGTTCTGTGTCGTAACCACGTTAAGGAGCAATTCGTGCCCCTCATACTTCTCAATATTGAGGGGTACCATGTAGTCAACCTTGGACTTGGCGAGACGCACGCTTAAAGAAGCGTCGGTCTTGCCGTCGACGAGAACGTTGACCGTAGCCTCGTCATTGGATTCCTGCACGGGGAGAAGAAGATACTTGCCGTCGGTCGTAACACGCACGAGGGTGTTGTTGGTACCGAGATGCTCTACATCCACTCCGCCGGATGCACTCGCAATCATTGCCGATGTCATAATTGCAATAACGGTATTAGAAATTTTTTTCATATCTGTTTTTTTATCAGGTATTGGTTCAACAGGTCATTTTTGACATTGCAAAACTAATAAACAACACGAAATGATACATATAAAAAATCGTGCATAAACTATTGTAAATGTTGCATTGCCGTTTTTTTACAAGTAAAAGCACTGTTTTTCATAAATTTATCACTATTTTTGTAACGCTTACGACAGAACCGCTTATAACCTTAAACCTATATGTACAGAATACGTCTCCTTATCATTTTTATACCTCTGTTGCTTGTTATTTCTTCGTGCCGGCATGATGAAGCCACATTACGCATCGGTGTATCGCAGTGCAGCGCCGACGACTGGCGCAACAAAATGAATGACGAGATATACCGCGAGATGATGTTTCATCCCGAGGCTACCGTGGAGATACGCTCAGCCGACGACAGCAACGAAAAGCAGATTGCCGACATACGATACTTCCTCGACAACAACTTTGACATAATCATCGCCGCGCCCAACGAGGCTGATGCCATCACTCCCATTATAAAAGAGGTGTACGAATCGGGGACACCGGTGATTGTGTTTGACCGCAACATCAACGGCAACACCTATACCGCCATCCAGGGTGTCAATAACGTGGAGATAGGACGTGCGGCAGCTCATTACGCCCGCCACATACTTGGAGACAAAAACAATGTACTGGAAATCTACGGACTAAAAGGGTCGTCTCCTGCCTCAGAGCGTTACGAGGGATTCAAGGAGGGCGCCCGCGCCGAGGGACTGACAATATTAGGATCGGCTTACGGAAACTGGAACTACGACGAGGCAGCTGCCGTCACCGACTCACTGCTTGATATATATAATAATGTGGATCTGGTATTTGCCCATAACGACCGCATGGCTATCGCAGCATCAGACGTAGCACGTCGCCGCGGACTGAATATCAAGGTAATAGGCATAGACGCCGCGCCCGAGATAGGCATCAAAGCGGTTGCCGACAGCGTGATTGATGCGACTTTCCTCTACCCTACCGAGGGCTACCGATTGATACGTACCGCCCTCGCCATCCTCAAGGGTGAACCATACGACACGATTGCCAAACTGCCGGTATCATCGCCCGTCGACCTGTCCAATGCCGACATACTCCTGCTTCAGAACGAGTCGCTGAAAGACGATACCGAGAAAATCAGGTCGCTAAAGACTCAGGTTGACGACTTCTGGACACGCCACTCGGCTCAGACCACACTGTTCTACGCTTCGATAGTGATACTGGTACTCCTCATGGGGGTACTGTTCCTTGTGTTACGCGCTTTCTGGCAGCACAAAAAACATCGCCAACAGCTTATGGCTCAGAACCATCTTCTTGAGCAACAGCGTGACACCGAACGTGAACTCAACGAGCAACTTGCCGCCGCGACACAGTCGAAACTCGTGTTTTTCACAAACGTATCTCACGATCTGCGCACTCCGCTGACCTTGATTGCCGAACCGATTGAACAGCTTGTCAACGCTGAGAACCTGACGCCGAGACAAATGACGCTGATGAAGATTGCCAACAAAAATGTAAAAATACTGCATCGACTTATAAATCAGATTCTTGACTTCCGCAAATATGAGAACGGCAAAATAAATGTCAACCTCTCGGAGGTAAATTTCAGTGCCCTCGTCAACGACTGGGTCGAGGCGTTCCACGCCATAGCCCTAAAACGTGATATAACACTGACGGTCGACATGTCTCTGCCCGAGGACTTCTCTATAGGAATCGACGTGGAAAAACTTGAACGGGTATTCTTCAATCTGATGTCAAATGCGTTCAAATACACCCCCGATAACGGCAAGATACGTTTTACCGCATCGATTGACGGAGACAACCTCGTATTCTCGGTAGAAGACACAGGCAAGGGTATTGCAGAGGAAGACCTCGGCAACATATTCGACCGCTTCTACCAGGTCGACAAGATTCACCCTAACGGCTCGGGAATAGGTCTGTCTCTCGCAAAAGCATTTGTGGAACTTCATGGCGGGACTATCGCGATAAAGAGTGTCATTGGAGAAGGCTCCACATTTACCGTAACACTGCCGGTGAAGCACGTGTCAGCATCAACTGTAGAACCTGTCAATCACATAATTACAGAGAACGTCGTCGATACAGAGCTCGGAGACATCGAGGTTGAACAGCTTGTAGCCGACACGGAGAAGCCGCTTCTGCTGGTGATTGATGACAATATCGACATACGCAAGATGATAGGCGAACTTCTCGCCGATGACTATACGGTGATTTTTGCGTCAAACGGCAAGGAGGGAATACACCTTGCATCGAAATATGTCCCAGACCTTGTGATTTGTGACGTGATGATGCCTGAGATGGACGGACTCGAATGTTGCCGGCTCATTAAGGACGAATTATCGACCTCCCACGTGCCGGTACTGTTGCTGACGGCATGCTCGATGGACGAGCAGCGCATACAGGGATACGATAGCGGCGCCGACGGCTATCTTGCAAAACCGTTTAATGCCGCGGTACTTAAGTCACGCTGCCGCAGCCTCATAGAAAACCGCAAGCGCATCAAGGATCTGTGGAGCGACACCGTCTTGCCGTCGGGGACTAAGCCTCAGCGCCCTGTCAGCACGTCACCGGCTACCGACATCGAGGACGAGTTCTATGTCAAGTTTCTTGAGATAGTCAATGCCGAGATGGGTGACCCTGATCTCAATGTAGACCGTCTCGCGTCAAAACTCGGACTGGGGCGCTCGCAATTCTACCGCAAGATAAAGGCTCTGACCAATTATTCTCCGGTCGAGCTGCTACGTAACCTGCGCCTGAAACGATCACGCGACATGCTTACCACCACGTCAAAGTCGATAAGCGAGATTGCTTATGAAGTGGGATACTCGTCGCCCGCCTATTTCTCGCGCTGCTATCGTGAGTTCTACGGTGAGACACCGACCGACCTCCGTGACCGGCTGGCGCCGAAATGAGATAAGAACACTATGAAGAACCTGAAGAAATTTCTGACAGCACAAATTATACACACTCATCATTAGTAAAATTGTTGCTTTGTGTATTAATAATCGGTACTTGACCTGTTTTTAATATCTTATGCAACATCAGTGAAAGACACCACCTTACATTTAATAATAATTTTGCGTCAGAAAATTCTACCAATCATAATAAACATGAAAAAAACAATCATCTATGCGCTCTTCATGCTGATAATGACAGTCAGCGCACATGCACAAAACATCACTGTGCACGGTACGGTTCTCTCGTCAACCGATGATGAACCGCTGATTGGTGCTTCTGTCATATCGGAAGCCCTGAAAATCGGAACTTCAACCGACATCGACGGAAACTTCACGCTCTCGGTTCCCGAAGGCTCCAAGCTCAATGTAACTTATGTAGGTTTCATGGCAAAGACCGTAGAAGCGAGTCAGGACATGACAATCTACCTCTCTGAAAACGCCGAGGTTCTCGACGAAATTGTAGTTGTAGGTTATTCTTCTGAAAAGAAATCAGACCTTACCGGATCAGTTTCAGTTGTCAAAATGAAAGATGTAGCCGACACCCCGACGGGCAACGTGATCCAGTCGCTCCAAGGTCGTGTAGCAGGTATGAACATAACTACCGACGGAACACCCGGCGGTCTCAGCACCGGCACGTCAATACGTGGTGCATCATCGTTCCGCGGCGACGCCAACGGTCCTCTCTACGTCATCGATGGCGTGATGACCCGTGAAAATCCCGGAACAATCCTCAACAGCAATGATGTTGAGTCGATTCAGGTGCTTAAGGACGCCGCGTCGGCATCTATCTACGGCGCCCAGGCAGCCAACGGTGTCATAATCATCACCACCAAACGCGCCAAAAAAGGTGAGTGCCGAGTGACATTTGACGCAACGCTCACTCTACAGACCTATCAGAGCGGTCTCGACATGCTTAATGCCGATCAGTGGGGCGAGGTTTACTGGTCAGCTTACAAATATTCCTACGGTACAACTCCCTCATCGGAGCTCTACGGTAACGGAGCGACACCGGCTCTGCGCCCCTATACCAACCTCAACGGCATTGCAGTAAATCCTCAGAACACCGACTGGGAAAAGGAAATCCACCGCACGGCTTTGATGCAGACCTACAGTGTAGGACTCTCCAAGGGGGACGAAAACGGTTCCTCATCATTATCTCTCAGCTGGCTTGACCACGACGGTATCATCAAGGGGTCGGACTTCCAGAAAGCCAACGCCCGTTTCAGCTCCGACTACGGTTTCATCAACAACCGCCTGCGTGCCGGCGGTAACGTTACCGTCAACTGGTGGCGTCAACACAATGCTCCCGGCGGTATCGAGGAGAACGCCATCAAGATGCAC
The DNA here is from genome assembly GCA_964442005.1 of uncultured Bacteroides sp. Taxonomy (GTDB): domain Bacteria; phylum Bacteroidota; class Bacteroidia; order Bacteroidales; family Muribaculaceae; genus JAAVFS01. Next base: position 7,423 of record CAYTWG010000083.1, read on the forward strand.
CCTGCCCGCACCGTTTATGACTCGGAGGGTAACTATAATGACCAGGTTGCATTCGGTCTCAACGACACCCCCAACATCATGCGACAGATTGACGAGGAGGCAACCAACAAGCGCGAGTACTGGCGCGTGTTCGGTAACGCTTATTTATCGGTTGAACCTATCAAAAATCTTATCATCAAGACCAACTTCGGTATCAACTACCACAACGGCAACGATAAAATCTTCACTCCCGCCAACCTCCGCGACAAGACCAACAACCTCTACCAATATTCGTCAAAGACAACTGACTGGGTATGGACCAACACCGCCCAATATAACGTGGACTTCGGTAAAAATTCACTGATGGCTCTTCTCGGTATAGAGGCAAAGCGCAATCATTTCGAGGACATGTTTGGCGAGGGTAAAGGTCTCGAAATCGAGGATCCCAACTATCTGTACCTCGGCAACACGACCTATAACAAGAACACCGGTTCAGGAGCGTCAAACTACTCGATGTTCTCCGTGTTCGGTAAAATCAACTATTCGTGGGACAACAAGTATCTCGTATCG
>CAYTWG010000084.1:0-7778 GCA_964442005.1 uncultured Bacteroides sp.
TATTCCTACCACCTATCCGTAAAGGCGTGGCATAGCAGCCCACGCCTCTTTTATTTATAACGGTCGTTGGGTTGTGGCCCTTGAATTTATGGAAGAGAATTATTTCTGGTCATATTTTTTCCCTATGCGCAAGGGAATTCTTGATGACGACTATTACTTTTTCGAGGATGGTCGAATACTTCATTCGTATGATAAGACTCAATCAAAATTGAATATTGAGGAGTTTGTTTCTGCCGACTCAATAGATTTACACAGAAGGCAGACAATGCTTGCTTCATGCCCGCAGGATAAATACGAAACCATTAAAAGTATTCTGAAACTTTAATATGAAAAATTATCACTACTGTCTACTTTTAGTAGACAGTAGTGCCACGCATAATGAAATAATTTGAGATGATATGCAAAATAAGTTTCACTTAGAAGATTTCGTCCATGCCGTGCTTATGGCGAAAAAAACTATTTCGGTAGATTTTAAATATGACTCTTTAATTTTTGCCAAATTTCCATGTGGCTGTACAATATTAGACATTTCGTCACCATCTTTAGAACAGTTCGCTCTGAATGTCGTCAATAAAAATCAAACGACAGGTGTAATAACTGGTATTGGCTATGATAATTCTGTAATTGAAAATTCTCTTCACTCAATTACTTTTTCAACCGATGATGTTGCATCTATTTCTTTTTGCTGAACCCCATGAAATATCTTAATATCATAGTTGTCATATTAATATTCATTTGCATTGAAGCACAAGCCCAAAATGCACCTTTTAGAGTGAATCAAGTTGGCCATGAAACCCACACTAAGCCTTCACTAAAAAATAGGCTTGATGGCTGTCATGAGATTACGATAGTTTATCCGAATAGACTTCGCAACCAAACTGATAGATATATATTTGGGAACCTAGTGTACTACTTCCAAAAACTCGGATTACAAATACATAAGGTAGAGGTTCCTTATGAAGTCAAGCAACCAGCGCAAGGTGTGGTTCAGTATTTCCGCAAAGATGGATTTGAGGAATATCTCAATAACACAAACCAACTTATAGTTCTTCCACAATTGGTATCTGGATTCCCTGATATAGAACAATTCTATATTGGGATCTATGACCCCGTCAATGATTGGGCATGGGAATTTAATTTTGAGCCTAAAAATAAGGTTGATAAATACCTATCGCAATTAGCCTCATATATTACACCCCAAATCAACTATAGTCCAGATAAGTTGATGAGTTTTAGACCTCCGTTCATAGTGGCTAATTGGAATAACGAAAGCGCCTATCGCACTGCAATGGCTTCATCTGGCTATGATTCTTACGAAGGAATCTACGAAAGCGACAATTATAGGGCGTATTTGAAAAAGCACTCAGATGGGAATTATTATTTTGTATATATAGGCGGATGCAGCTATGATTTTTGGAAAAATGGAGGTGGCACAGTAAAATCATTATTGCGTCCTACTGCAACTCCTGGCGTCTTTAAAGCCGATTGGTGGGATGCATATGGTGTTCGGGATAAGCATTTTTGGAATGCTATTTTTTCACCTGGACTCATTACATTCATCGACTCCGATGGGGATAAAACTCAGTTTTTAAAAATGTATCCAACCAGTTCTGAGCCTGTAGCAGGCACATCAGAGGGAGAAGAATGGTCTGGCAGCGGTTTTGCTCTTAAAAATGGATATATCGTTACAAATTTCCATGTTATTGATGGAGCTTCATCGATTATAGTTAAGGGGATACAGGGAGATTTTAACAGTTCATATCCTGTATCTGTGGTGGGGATAGATAAAAACAATGATTTAGCTCTCTTGAAAATTTCAGATCCAAATTTCAAGGGGTTTGGTAATATACCTTATTTGATATCTTCATCGTCAGCTGAGGTTGGGGAAGAAATATTCGTTTTAGGATATCCTTTGACCTCTACAATGGGAGATGAAATCAAACTGACAACTGGAGTTATAAGTTCTAAAACGGGTTTTCAAGGAGATATTTCCCTCTACCAAATTTCTGCACCCATCCAGCCCGGGAATAGTGGGGGACCTCTCTTTGATAGGAAAGGAAATATTGTTGGGGTTGTAAGTTCGAAACATGCAGGAGCTGAGAATGTAGGCTATGCTATCAAAGCATCGTATCTCCATAATTTGATAGACAGCTATTCGTCCCAAACTATTTTGCCTACTAATAATTCAATCAGCGGATTGCCGCTTACCGGGAAAGTACGCCACGCAAAGAATTTTGTTTTTATGATTAGCTGCTCAAATAAAGTCTCCTTCAATAATAGCAGTGCAATTTCTTCCGATATTCCAAGCACAAGTCAAAGTCCAGTCGTTGTAAATAATCCGTCGATATCTTCTACAACAGCAAGTAGAACAAGGATTACTAAAGTAACTGCGAATGAATATGAAACTATCATAGAATTTAGCGGAAACAACAATTTTTTAACAGGATATTATACCTGGGTTACAATTTCACCACAATCTTATATAATGGCAAATGGGCAAAAGTATACGTTGACCCGTGCAGAAGGGATAGGCATTAGCCCTAAAAAGACATACTTTAATTCACCTAACACAGATTATACATTTAAGTTGTATTTCCCAGCAATCCCATTAAATGTGTCATCTTTAGATTTCATTGAATCTCCTGAGAGTGACTGGAAATTTTACGGGGTAAGGATTCGATAGTTAACATCTAAGAATACTATATTTGCTATTAAAACCACCGAAAGAAGCGATCTTCCCTCGGTGGTTTTACGATTACAATTTAGGACCTTTACTGTGTTGCTTGGCTTTCTGCTCATCTCGGTAACGGCGGAGAGCTTCATCGATACTGAGCCCGGGATGACGGCTCATCCAGAGTTTGAAATCATCTGAGATTCCGTTACCTCCTACTCCGAAGCCTTGATCATCTTGGGCGTTCCCTCTGAAAGAAGGTGATGACAAGGTAATTCCTGACCCTTGCGATTGGGCGGTTGTTGACCGTTGCGGTAGCATCGGGGTTGGAGATGTAAACGGCAGGAACTATTCGTGCCGGGTCAAATTTTATATACACGGTGGGAAGATTGTCCTGACAGCCGTCGATACGGATTGTTTTACCGGAAACATAGTCGCTGATTTGAGAGTTAGTAAATTTAACACCTTTGTATGCGGGAATAGGCACTATCGAGCCATCGGCATACATCCATTTCGACTGGGGATGCAACGGTTTGTTATTGGCAAGATGAGCCTTGATATTGCCGTAACTGAATCGTCGGTCGATTTTCGGTGCAGGAAAATGGCGTTGTGGTGTCAGTTGCTTTCGGCTACTGAGATTTCGATTGACTCGCCCGGAGAGGTCATTATGTCGTACTCATAGATCCGCGGGATGATCACATTCTGAATATGAGCCTCGGGTGATACGAGGGGTTGTCGGATTTTATCTGTCGCAAACATGGGGTTGCTGTTCTCTCCTGTCGCTTCGATAAGGCGATCGCTGTGGATCGGAACGTAGGAGCGCAGTCGCAGCTGTCCGCCCAGGTGTGAAGTGATTTTTGCACCGGAGAGTCGGTTGCCGGACCAGTCAAGGTCTATTTCAAATCCCCCCCGTGCCATGAGTCCTCTGACCGAGCCGATCGACCATGCGTAGGGGAGGGCGGGGAGCAGATGAATGGCTCCGTCGTGGCTTTGCAAAAGCATTTCGGCTACGCCTGCCGTGTAACCGAAGTTGCCGTCAATCTGAAATGGCGGATGCGCATCAAACATGTTGGGGTACAATCGGGATTTAAACATGTTCTGAATGATGGTCCATGCGTGGTCGCCGTCCAACTGGCGCGCCCACAGATTGATTTTCCAGCCGATAGACCACCCTGTCGCTTCGTCGCCACGTTGCAGGAGGGTGTTGCGCGATGCGGTAAAGAGTTCGGGGGTGCGTAACGGTGAAATCTGTGCCGACGGGTAGAGACCGTAGGCATGGGAAATGTGCCGGTGGTTGCTGCGGGGATCGTCGACATCTTCAAGCCATTCCTGTAACTGGTTGTGGCGTCCTACCGCCATTGGAGGCAGACTGTCAAGACGGCAGCTGATCGACTTGACAAGGGCGCTGTCGATGCCAAGTTCGACAGCCGCACGCCGGGTAATGGAGAAAATGTCATGGGCTATCTGATTGTCCATAGTGCAACCGGCTATTGTTGACGCGTCACCTCCCGGAGTCTCGGCGCCGAGAGGTCCATGTTCAGGAGAGTTGGACGGACATGTCACCATCCAGCCGTAGACCGGATGCTCGACCATGTAGTCGAGGAAAAATTCACTCGCACCTTTCAGTACAGGGTATGAACGCGCAAGAAATTCCCGATCGCCGGTAAACAGATAGTGTTGCCACAGATGGGTACAGAGCCATGCGCCGCCGTTGGGCCAGATAGCCCAAAAAGCGGGATCGACGGGACCTGTGCATCGCCAGATGTCGGTGTTGTGATGTAGAACCCATCCCCGGCAGCCATACATCGTCGCCGCCGTTTCGCTGCCGGCTTGTGACAGTTCGTGAAGCATGTCGAAAAGGGGTTGGTGACATTCGCTCAGATTTGTGACCTCGGCATGCCAGTAGTTCATCTGTAGATTGATATTGACGGTGTATTTACTGTCCCACGGAGGCAAGACGTCTTTGTTCCATATACCTTGTAGATTGGACGGTTGCCCACCGGGTTGAGATGACGAAATGAGCAGATAGCGACCGTAGTCAAACAGCATGGCAACCAGGTCAAGATCGGGATTTTCGGCAAAATTTCTGATGCGCGCGTCGGTAGGCGATTGATTGTCAGTGTTGTCTCCTAACGATAAAGATACGCGGTCAAACTGATCACGATATTTCTCGAGGTGTCTCTCCTTCAGCGTCGGATAATCTACGCCGGCTATATTCTCAAGCGTTGCGGTGGCTTTTGCAAGCGGGTCGGCAGTGCAGTCAAGGTAGTTTACAAAATTTGTTGCTGATGCGATTTTTATTGTTACCTCCTTCGCGTTTTCGACAGTCAGTGTCGTGTCGGTGGTAATAACGTGCCCGCCGACGGGTTGAAAATCGATTAATGTGCAGTCGGTCACAATGCCTTTGACTCCTTCATGGTCAGACCCGTTGACATGTACGGTCATGCGGTTTCCGCTGACGTTTACCTCATGACTGAGCGGCGAGTCAAACCGTGATGTAAACGAGATGTCACTGCGCCCTGATGCGTTGAGGCGTATGATCATCACATCATCGCTGAGCGAAGTGAAATATTCCCGGTAATATCGAGTGTCATTCTGATCGTATTCAACCGTTGAAACGGCTGATCCGAGATCCAGAGAACGCCGATAGTTCAGGGGACTGTCGTGTCCCAGGTCGAGATACAGGCTGCCTATTGTCTGGTAGGGCATGCCGTTGCGTGGCGTGCAGAATGTGTTCTGTGCCAGATTCATAGCCTCCGAAAGCCGGTTATCAAACACCAACCGGCGTACTTCGTCGAGACTATGGAGGGCGGCGGGATTATCGTTACGGTAAGGACCGCCGCCCCACAGTGTCTCGTCATTGAGTTGAATTTCATCGGTCACCGTTCCTCCCGAGACCATCGCCCCCAGGTGGGAATTGCCTAACGGCAGTGACTCGGTCCACTCGCCAGCCGGTCGGTCATACCACATGACGCGTCCCGAAGCGGAGCTTACGAGCGAGCCTGTCATCACGCATAATGAAGCGAGTGTGATCTTAGTCAGTCGATGCATTTTCTTGAGAAAGAACGGTGTCAGATTGTCAATTGATTTAATTCAGTATTGGATCAGAGGCTCTCAAGCTGTGACATGAGAGTCTTTTTCCATCGGGCGTAAGCCTCGAGGTAAGGAGTGCGGTCGGTTGCCGGTTCAATCACCTTAAGTACTTTCAGCGAAGCGAAAGCCTCGTTGTGATCGGCATATATTCCCGCTCCAATACCGGCTCCCTTTGCCGCTCCGGCAGCGCCATCAGTATCGATCAGGTCAATGGTAGCTCCTGACACCGATGCAAGCGTGTCGCGGAATATGGGGCTGAGGAACATGTTGGCGTTACCGGCGTGGATACGGCGTATGTCCATGCCGATTGACTCCATTATCTCCATGCCGTACATGAATGCAAATACGATACCCTCCTGAGCTGCACGGATTATGTGGTCGCGGTTGTGGATATTGAAGTTGATGCCGTGAATTGAACATTCGATCTGTCGGTTCTCAAGCACACGTTCCGCTCCGTTACCGAACGGCAGGATGGTAACACCTGCGCTGCCTACGGGAACACGTGCGGCAAGATCGTTCATCTCGGCATAGCTGATACCTTCAGGGGCTACGTTGCGTTTTATCCAGGTGTTGAGGATGCCGGTGCCGTTGATACATGTCATGACTCCGATGCGTGTGCTGTCGGCTGTGTGATTGACATGGGCAAAGTTGTTGACACGCGAACGCGGATCGTAGTCGACGGTACCGTTGATGCCGTACACGACTCCCGAAGTGCCGGCGGTCGATGCTACCTCTCCCGGATTGAACACGTTGAGCGACAGTGCGTTGTTGGGCTGGTCACCAGCGCGGTAGGTTACCGGTATGCCCGGCACGAGACCGAGTTCGCGCGCAGCTGGCTCGGTGACGCGTCCCTGTTCGCAGAATGTCGACTTGACTTCAGGGAATATTGACGAGTCAAAGCCGTAGTAATCCATAAGGAATTGAGCCGGAGCGTTGTTCTTGAAATCCCAGAGCATATACTCTGACAATCCCTCGGGATTGGTGCATATTTCACCGGTCAGTTTCATGGCGATGTAGTCGCCGGGGAGCATGACCTTGTAAATGCGTTCGAATAGTTCCGGCTCTTCCTCCTTGAACCAGCGCAGTTTGGCGGCAGTGAAATTGCCGGGAGAATTGAGCAGGTGTTGCAGGCATGTGTCAGCGCCGATCTCGTTGAAGGCTTTCTCACCGTAAGGAACGCCGCGCGAGTCACACCAGATTATCGCGTCGCGGAGCAGATTGAGCTCCTTGTCTACGGCAACGAGACCATGCATCTGGTAGCTGATACCTATTGCCTTGATCTGAGCGGGATCGACGCGGCTGCTGCTGAGAATCGATGCTGTCGCTTCCTTGAGATACTTCCACCAGTTGGCGGGATCTTGTTCAGCCCATCCTTGTTTTAAGGCTTTGATCGGAGCTTCGTTTTTAGGGAAGAAGTCAGAGGCGATACACTTGCCGGTCGATGCGTCGACAAGCGCAGCCTTGACCGATGAACTTCCTATATCGTAACCTAAAAGATACATTTTATTGTAGCGGTAAAGTTTTGTGAAATATGAAAACGAAAAACCGGTCAGGGGGAATCCGTTAGAGACACCCCTGACCGGTCTTAATGAAAAATATTAGGCGTACATGTTCACTATCGCTTCGTAGAGCTCCTGTTTGCCTGAAGTTACCGCGGGCTCGGGCTGAGTCTTGGCATATTCAACAAGCTGTTCGAGCGACATGTGACCGTCCTCAAACTCTTTACCCTTGCCGCTGTCAAACGATGCGTAACGGTCAGCGAGCATCTTTTTGTAGGGCGATTTCTCAAGCACGTCGGCAGCGCAGAGAAGAGCGCGAGCCATAGCGTCCATTCCGGCGATGTGGGCGATGAAGATATCTTCAAGATCGGTAGAGTTACGACGGGTCTTGGCGTCGAAGTTTGTACCGCCGTTGCCGAGACCACCGTTGCGGATAATCTGCATCATAGCCTGAGTGAGTTCATAGTTGTCGATGGGGAACTGGTCGGTGTCCCAGCCGTTCTGATAGTCACCGC
>CAYTWG010000085.1:0-7757 GCA_964442005.1 uncultured Bacteroides sp.
CTACTGCCGGTGGATTGATGTGTATCTCTCTCCGCGAGCCGTTTATGGATTACTCAAATCTACTCGCACTGACCGGTTATATAACGCAAAGTCGTGAGGATGTTGAGCAGATGTATCGCAGAATGTTGTTCAATTATCTCACAGATAATAAGGATGACCATTGCAAGAACTTCAGTTTCTATGTGATAAGAGACAATGACTTGAAAACTTGGAAATGGCGGCTTGCTCCGGCATACGACCTTACCCTTTGCACAGAAGGCTATAATGGAGAACATGCTACCTCGGTCAACGGCACAGGACATCCTCGACTGTCTGATTTCATTGCTGTCGGCAAGAAAATAAAACTTTCAGAAGATAGATGCCGGGGAATCATTGAGGAAGTCCGTTCCGGCAGCTCAGAACTAATCCGATATGATATAAGAAAATAATCCTTTTCCAAAGATTAATTTAATATTGCTAAGTTGACAAGGTTAAACAATTAACTCGGGATAATTATTGGCGCAAAATTAATTAACGTTCACATAGCCAATATTTAAAACTTTTAATCAGAATGTAGTTATCCGCTTTTTTATAAATTTATCTGATATAATACATGCGTTCGCAAAGGTGAATCAATAGATAAGTTGGGATGTTCGAAATATCCAACTTTTGACATGCCAATTTTTTGCATCACTCTTTCCGAGGGAACATTCAGTTTTGCTGTAAAGGAATATAATCTTGTGAGTCCTTTCTCTTTAGCGAGTTTCAGCACTGCTTTTGCGGCTTCAGTTGCTAATCCGTAGTTGTGATAATCGGCAGCTAATCGCCAGCCGATTTCAATGCCGGGAGTGAAGTAAGAATCGAAACCGATCTCATGCAATCCTACATATCCGATAAACATTTTTGTTGATTTCATTTCCACCGCAAACAGCCCCCACCCATTCCATTCAAACTCCGATATAATCCGGTTATAGAATGATTCGGTTTGTTCATCAGTCAATGTTGCCGGAAAATATCGCATCACACGTGTATCCTTGTTCATCCTGGCAAACAAAGGTAAATCTTCTGGTTTCCATGAGCGAAGGATTAATCGGTCAGTTTCGAGATACACTTTCATACCACAAATTTACTCACTTTTTATGATTGTATAATTGAGACGGACGGATTATTTTATATGATTAGTGTGAATTAAGCACATCGGTAGTCAATGAACAAACTAAATTGACTGACAAAAGAAATTATACACATTGTAATCAATTAATTTGATGGAAAAATTGGGGATCTGTGGATTTTTTTGGAAGATAAATTTGTTAAATTAACATTTTTGTGTTAATTTTGCACTTGAGTGTTAATTAACGATTTGTAAAAATCTTAATTTTCACAAACAAGTCTTAGATTTAATTGTTAATATAATAAAGATTAAAAATTAATTTAACAATCGCAGGGGTTCAACCCCTGCATAATACACGTTATCTATGAAGAAATCAACCATCTGGTTGCTGACAGTATTAATGGCTCTCACGTTTATGGGGCTTCTATATGTACAGATTATGTACATGGAAAGCATGATCAAGATGCGTGAGGATCAGTTCTCCGAGGGGGTTAAACGCAGCCTCTACTCGGTGTCATCGCTGTTGGAGCAGGATGAGGCACGATACTTTCTTGAAGAAGATATGGCACAGATCGAGGAATCATCGCTTTACTCGCAGTATGCCGACGGAAATCTGCCAAGTTTTGACGGTATCAGCTACTCGTTTAAAACTCAAAGCGGTGTGAACGCCTATCTCACCATACGTGCCGATATAGATAAAATTTCAAAAATCAAGAGTAATAACGATTTCGCAACCCGTTATAAAGACATGCAGGATGCTCTCAAAGAGCAATATCTCTATCAGAAAGGGCTTATTGACGAAGTCATTCTCAACATAATCAGTCAGGCAACCAATCGTCCTATCGAGGAACGTGCCGATTCTGCTACAATCAGGAAGTATCTCAAGGCTGAGCTTAGTAACAACGGAATTGACCTGCCGTTTGAATTTTCGATAGTCAGTCGCACCGGCTTTCCGCTTTATAAGACAACCGGATTCGCGCCCGTTGACGCTAATGTGGCAAACAGCATGTTTGTTCAGACTCTGTTTGTTAATGACCCGCCATCCAAGCGCAACTTCCTGAAGGTATATTTCCCTCATAAGAGCGATTATATCATGAAATCGCTTAAGTTCATGATACCCTCGTTTGCATTCACGTTCATATTGCTGATAATATTCCTCTACACTATTATTCTCGCGTTCCGTCAGAAGAAACTGACCGAGATGAAAAATGATTTTATCAACAATATGACCCACGAATTTAAAACGCCGATATCGACAATATCGCTTGCTGCGCAGATGCTTAACGATGATTCTGTCAGGAAGTCACCCAATATGTTGCAACACATATCATCGGTGATTAACGATGAAACCAAGCGTCTCCGTTTCCAGGTCGAAAAGGTTCTCCAGATGTCGATGTTTGATAAAGAGAAAGCTACCGTGCGTCTGCAGGAGGTTGATGCCAATGCCGCGATTTACAATATTATAAATACCTTTAAACTGAAGGTGGAGAAATATGGCGGCTCGATAAAGTCGGCTCTTAATGCCGATGATGCCCTCGTTATGGTTGACGAGATGCATTTTACCAATGTGATTTTCAATCTGCTTGACAACGCGGTAAAATACCGTAAAGAGGATACGCCTCTTGAACTGAAAGTTACTACCGAGGATATCTCAGGCGACCGTCTTGAAATCGTTGTCGAGGACAACGGTATCGGTATCAAGAAAGAGAATCTTAAGAAAATATTCGATAAGTTCTATCGTGTTCCCACCGGAAACCGGCATGATGTCAAAGGCTTTGGTCTCGGACTTGCCTATGTCTATAAGATGGTGACCGTGCTTGGAGGTACGATAAAGGTAGAAAGCGAATTAAATATTGGAACAAAATTTATAATTATATTACCACTAACTAAAAATTAAAAGATTATGGAAGAACGTATGCGTATTCTTTTATGCGAAGATGATGAGAATCTTGGCATGCTGCTTAGAGAATATCTCCAGGCAAAGGGATTTAATGCTGATCTCTTCGCTGATGGAGAAAGTGGGTACAAGGCTTTCCTTAAAGGTAAATACGATATCTGCGTCCTTGACGTGATGATGCCTAAGAAGGACGGCTTTGCATTGGCTCAGGAAATCCGCACCGTCAATAGCGAGGTGCCTATTATTTTCCTTACCGCCAAGTCCTTGAAGGAAGATATTCTTGAAGGTTTCAAGATCGGAGCCGACGATTATATCACTAAACCCTTCTCGATGGAGGAACTTGTGTTCCGTATTGAGGCTATCCTTCGTCGTGTGAAAGGTAAGAAAGGTAAAGAAATCACCATGTATAAGATCGGTAAATTCACTTTTGACACTCAGAAACAGGTGTTGATGATCGATGACAAGGTGACTAAACTTACCACAAAGGAGTCTGAACTGCTCAGCCTGCTCTGTGCCCATGTAAATGAAATTCTTGAGAGAAACTTTGCCCTTAAGACAATCTGGATTGATGACAACTATTTCAACGCCCGTTCAATGGACGTTTATATCACCAAGCTGCGTAAGCATCTGAAGGATGATCCGTCAATCGAGATTATCAATATCCACGGTAAAGGCTATAAACTCATTGCCCCCGAGGTTGACGCCAAGAAATGATGTCACTCCTCTGAACGGGTAATCCCGCTATAACATGTCACCTCTGGATCTACTTTTACAGTCTCCGGAGGTGACATGTTGTTTATTGGCATGAAATTATTTAGTATCTTTGCAGATATATGTTTTGTGTGTCAGCGTAGGTGTGACCCAGTTTAAAGAAAAAATGATATTATGATACTTTTCCCTAATGCAAAGATTAATATCGGGCTGAATGTTGTCAACCGGCGTTCTGACGGTTATCATAATCTTGAGACCGTGTTTGTGCCTGTCGATTGGAAAGACATTCTTGAAATAGTGCCGTCGCGCAGCGATGATACCGTGTTGAAAGTCACCGGGAACTATGTTGATTGTCCCCCGGAAAAAAATCTTGTGATGAAAGCTTATAACGCTTTGGGAGCGATTGTTCCCCTACCCCCCGTCGAGATTTATCTTCACAAGATAATCCCTGATGGAGCCGGACTGGGCGGAGGTTCTTCTGATGCTGCTTTTACACTGAAAGCGCTTAACGAGATGTTTGCACTGGGATATAGCGATGATTTCCTCTCTGAGATTGCAGCCGGGATCGGCGCCGATTGCCCGTTTTTCATATACAACACTCCGATGATGGCAACCGGGATAGGCACCGAGCTGACGCCGATTGAGCTATCGGTCTCTGATTATGATTTAGCATTGGTAAAACCCGCTGTAGGTGTTTCGACCAAGGAAGCCTATGCAGGAGTCGTGCCTGCCCTGTGGACGTCCCCATTGGCTGAAGTCATTACCGCTGGGATTGATGATTGGAACAGCAGGGTATTTAACGATTTCGAGCGGAGTGTGTTCCCCTCATTTCCTGAAATAGCGCTGATAAAAGAGCGGTTGATCGGTATGGGGGCAATTTATGCCTCGATGTCTGGTTCAGGATCGGCTGTGTACGGCTTTTTCAATAAAGGAACTCTTGATAGGTCGCAGCTTATTGATGCGTTCCCCGGTTGTCGTACCCATTTGGGGCATCTGCTGGGATAATTGTCGGTTATGACAGATTGGCAGACCTGAATTTAATGTACCGCTATGCTGTATTTTATTTGAACGTTATCGCGTCACAGTTGTTATCTTTATATAAATATTAGAGAAATTTTACTTTTTGGCAACATTTTTGCTTTAGAGGTATTGGACTAAGAATAATGAATAAAAAATATATAAAGATATGAGCGACAAATCTAAGAAGTACAGCGGTGAAGATTCCGCTAAGATTAAAGAGCAGCCTGCCGATGCTCCTGACATTATGGATGTAGTTCCTGATGAGGAACTTTCTGAAACCGAGGAAATGATGGAGGACGGTCAGTCAGAGATCGAGTCTTTGAAAGACATGCTCAACAATACACAGAATGAACTTGAAAAGGAGAAGAAAGAATATCTTTTCCTTATGGCTGAGTTTGATAACTTCCGTAAACGCACCCTCAAAGAGAAGTCTGACCTTATGCGCACGGCATCGGAAGGCGTTTTGAAAGGTATTCTCCCTATCGTAGATGATTTTGAACGCGGACTTGATGCAATAAAGGACAGTTCTGATGCTGAAGCTGTAAAGCAGGGAATGGAATTGATATACAATAAGTTCGTGAAATTCCTTGAACAAAACGGTGTTAAGGTTATCCCTACCGAGGACGCTCAGTTTGATGCTGACGTCCATGAAGCGATTGCTATGGTTCCGGTGGATGACGAGTCTAAAAAAGGTAAGGTGATTGATACGGTTCAGAAAGGTTATATGCTTAATGACAAAGTAATACGCCACGCCAAGGTTGCCGTTGGTCAATAAATCTAACAACAGGAAATGGAAAAGAGAGACTATTATGAAGTGCTTGGCGTCAGTAAGACCGCTACTGCTGATGAAATAAAGAAGGCTTATCGCAAGATGGCGATAAAATATCACCCTGATAAAAATCCCGGTGATAAAGAAGCTGAAGAGAAATTCAAGGAGGCGGCTGAGGCTTATGACGTGTTGAGCAACGAAGATAAGAGAGCTAAGTATGACCAGTTCGGTCATAACATGGGTCCGCAGGGATTCCCCGGAGGTGGTAACGGCGGTTTCTACTCTTCAGGCGGTTTCTCTATGGAAGATATATTTAGCCAGTTTGGAGATATTTTCGGCGGTCATTACGACTTCGGCTCGGGATTCGGTGGTGCGGCAGGCGGTCGTCAGGCTCGTCGCCGTCCTACACGTAAAGGCAGCGACCTCCGTATAAAGGTAAAGATGACCCTTGAGGAGATTTCTACCGGTGTTTCCAAGACATTGAAGATTCCGACACTTGTCAAGTGTGATCATTGCAACGGAACCGGTGCTAAGGATGGAACGGCATTTACGACCTGTCCTACCTGTCACGGCTCGGGCACAGTGATTCACACGCAGCAGACCATTCTCGGTGCGATGCAGTCATCATCAGTGTGTCCGCAGTGTGAAGGTGAAGGTAAAATTATAACCGAAAAGTGTACCTATTGTAACGGTGAAGGGGTTGAACGGAAAGAAAACCTTGTAAGCTTTGACATTCCGGCAGGTGTGTCTGAAGGAATGACCTATACTGTTAAAGGTAAAGGTAACGCGGCTCGCCATGGCGGTGTTAACGGCGATCTCCTTGTCGTTATCGAGGAAATCAAGCATCCGGAACTGATACGTGATGGCAACGATGTGATATACAATTTGATGCTTGATATACCTACGGCTGTCCTTGGAGGATCGGTAGAAGTTCCTACAATCAACGGACGTGCGCGACTCAAGATTGCGCCGGGTACTCAGCCTGGCAAGGTCCTCCGTCTCCGTGGCAAGGGACTTCCTTCGACTGAAGGTTATGGCGTCGGCGACGAGTTGATCAATGTGATGGTTTACATCCCCGAGACACTCAACGACAAGGAACGTCAAGCGTTTGAATCAATTAAGGATGAGCCTGACATCAAGGCTACAGACTCGGTAAAGAAACGTATTTTCAGTAAGTTACGCCACATTTTTGAATAAATCGTAAATTTGTCTGAGCCGGTGTTGATATATTTGCGGCTCAGTACAATAATATCTATCATTAAAAAGGAATAAGCAGGGATAATCTCTATCTTCAACTTATTCCTTTTTTTGTTTTCACATTAATCTGTAATCTTGAAATAGTATGAGACTGGACGGGAGACGTATGAGTTCCAATGTCGATGACCGGCGCCGCTCAGGCGGTAATGGACGGCTTGTTGGAATAGGAGGTATCGGTGGACTGATAATTGCTGCCCTTATAGCATGGCTGTCGGGTGGTAATCCTCTTGACGTAGTGATGCAGCAGGGAGGCAATCTGTTGCAGGATAATTATGCGGCAGGTTATGAACCGACAGCCGAGGATGAAGAGCTTGCTACATTTGCAAGCCGTATTCTTGCCGGGACCGAGGATGTGTGGACCGAAGAGTTCCGCCGCATGGGACTTGAATATGTGCCGCCCAAAATGGTCTTGTTTTCAGGAGCCGTACAGAGTGGTTGTGGTGGAGCGACATCATCGACCGGTCCGTTTTATTGTTCGGCTGACCAGACTGTCTATCTTGACCTGTCTTTCTTTAAACAGCTTGAGAATCAGATGGGTGCAGGTGGTGATTTCGCTTATGCCTATGTCATAGCTCACGAAGTGGGACACCACGTGCAGTATCTCCTCGGTACACTTGATGAAGCCCATGACCTGATGTCGCGTGTCAGTGAGCGCGACGCCAACAAGATAAGTGTGCGTCTCGAGCTGCAAGCTGATTTTTACGCCGGAGTCTGGGCATATAATGACAACGAGATGTTTAATTCACTTGAGCCGGGTGATATCGAAGAGGGACTTAACGCAGCGTCGCGCATCGGCGATGACTATCTGCAACGTCGTGCCCGTGGGTACACAGTTCCCGACTCATTTAATCATGGACGCTCCGATCAGCGTGTTCGGTGGCTAAAACTCGGAGCCACAACAGGCAATGTTGCTCTCGGTGATACATTCTCCCCTCCCTATGACCGGTTATGATACGGTTAGTCTGAATATAACATCAGCGGCTGAGATCTCTGAGATCTCAGCCGCTGATGTT
>CAYTWG010000086.1:0-7655 GCA_964442005.1 uncultured Bacteroides sp.
CAACAGGTGCCCCTATATATGCCCCGAAATATATGTATTTGGCTGAACTTAACGCTTCTCTTTGAGAGTTTCGGAAGTCTCACCGTAGTACTGGCGACGCTCAGAGTGACCGAGGATAACGTAGGTTGCGCCGGTAGAAGCTACCATAGCAGCAGAGATTTCGCCGGTATAGGCACCTGACTTGTGGTCAGCGCAGTTTTCAGCGCCGAGACCGAGTTTGCTGCTGTCAATAACATCATTTACTGATGCGAGATGAGTAAAGGGCACGCAGATCACTACGTCACACTTGGGGGTAACGTGTTTCAATGCTTCGTTAACGTCTTTGGCAAGACCAACACCTTCCTGGAGAGTGGTGTTCATTTTCCAGTTTCCTGCAACAATTTTCTTTCTCATTTTAATATCTGTTTTATTATATTGAAATATATTTTTCCGTTGTGCAAAGTTACACAGTTTTTTTGTCTTTGCGATTTTTTTTAGCGTTAACTTTCTCAACAATCAGCTGAATTATGAAAAACAGCATCAGAGAAGCGATGAATATAACCGTCATCTTAGTGAACAGTCGTGGACCGTTGAAATCCAGAATAGAAAAATCTGGATTTTCCGACGCTTTTATCGCATCGACAGTCGCGGAGTCTATTGACGAGACTGTGCGTTTCCACTGTATGACTCCGTCACGCGTAAAGACGAGCGACATGACACCGCGAGCCAGTTCCTTGAGCTGAGTGTCCTCGGTGATATAGCAGTCACAGGCTGCCATCGAGTAGTCAAGCCACCGGTCGACCCCTTTCCCGTCGGTTGCAAGGAGCGCGATCATCGAGTCACCTGCCCGTTCTATTTCCTGGTACAGGTCGTTGATGATCGATGTATAGGAGATGTCAGCACGCGCCGGCTCGGGGATTACTAAAATCAACTGTTCGCCGGTCGTGTCGAAAACATATTCCGTGAGATCGTCCTCGCCGTCGGGTGAAAATGCGTTGATTGGATTTGATGTGTCGGCGTTGTCAATCCGGTTGACAAATGTCCAAGTGCTGTCGGGCAGACTGTCGATAGTAAATTCAGCGGTTTCACCATCTTTTTCGTATATGAAAAGAGGCATGTCGTTGTCATCGCTCCCGTTGCCTAATATCTGCGTGCCAACCGCGAACTGTCTGAAATCAATGAGGGGCTGGATATTGTAGCCGATCAGTCCTATTATAATAATGTATAGGAATGATACGATGGCGGGCGCCCACTGTGCCGCCGGTTTAAAGACCGATGACTTGACCTTGACGTTGTAACGGCACAGAAACAGGAGGGCGGCGGTAATGACAATATTTTTAATGAAAGTGGCGCGATTGGATATTTTCCACGCGTCGCCAAAGCATCCGCAGTCATCGACCGGGTCGGCAATGACGATATAGGCTGTCAGCGGCAACATGAAAATCATTGTGAGCATCAGCAGAATCGGAGCCGTGCGCTTGAAACAGCCTAAGGCAAGCAGTATTCCGAATATAAATTCGTAAGCCGACAGCAACATGCATCCCATCAGTATCAGTGAACGAGGAACGCTCCACCCCCAAGCGCTCAGATATTGCTCGACCTTAAAGATGAACCCCCACAGATCAATCATCTTGGAGAGTCCGGAGAATATAAATACAGACCCCACAGCGATGCGGAGCGACCACACTGCTATAATGAGAGCTCTTTTTTTAAGTACCGATTGTGGAGATTGATTATTTGTCGGCTCCATCGGGGGCTTTTTCGGTTAATTTAATAATGCCGAACACGGCATAGTTTATCATGTCCATGTAGTTGGCATCGATTCCCTCGGAAATAATGGTCTTACCGTCATGATCTTCAATCTCTTTAGTGCGCATGATCTTCATGAGAATCAGATCAGTGTAGGACGACACGCGCATCGCTCTCCATGCCTCGTCATAGTCATGGTTCTTGGCAATCATGAGGGTGCGGGTCTCAGACATAAACGCGTCATAAAGCGCGAGTGCTTGTTCGGCAGAAATGTCTTTTTTATCAGAAACTCCAAGCTTTAGCTGAATGAGCCCCACGATACCATAGTTGACGATAGCTATAAACTCAGGGAGAATACCCTCCCCTACTTTAGACACGCCTTTTTCTTCAAGTGAACGGATGCGGTTGGCTTTAATCAGAATCTGGTCAGTGACTGAGCGCGGACGCATCAGACGCCATGAAGCTCCATAGTCTGACAGTTTGCGTGAAAATATACCCCGGCAAGTAGTGAGGGCGTCGTCAAATTGCTTTATGGTATCGTTGTTGTTCATGTTTCAATATTGGGGAGTGTGAAATTACCGGCAGTTCCGGCTTTTTGTTTTTGCAAAAGTAATCAATCTTTGCTTAGTTTACAAGTTTTCTTATAAAAAGCGGGGGACCGGCGATATGACTGCCGATCCCCCGTAAGTGAATACTGATGTTAAAGTCTATCAGTTATTAAGAAGCGCTTCTACACGTTCAAGATTGTCTCCGTCATTGAGGTTGTAGTAAATGTTACGGAGGTTGATGAGAGCGTCGCGCATGTTTTCAGGATCAAGTTCGTAAGCTTTTTCAAGATATTTTACAGCATCGAGAAGAATGGGGTCAACGATCTCGGCATAAGCCTTGTTGTACTCGGCGTTGCTCTTGATTGAAGCGTTGAGTTCTTCACCTTTCTGACCTGCGAGGTAGAAAGTCTGACGACCGAGCTGAAGATAAGACTGTGCATTGGTTGGATCAAGAGAAACTGACTTGCGATACTGCTCAAGAGCTTCAGCATTCTTTTCCTGCTGCTCGTAGAGTACGCCGAGGATATAGTAGAGCTGTGCATTCTCGGGGTCCTCCTGGATACGAGCTTCAAGCATTTTCTGAGCTTCCTCAAATTCTTTGTGCAGGATTTTTGCATTAATCATGTAGCCTATGTAGCGAGAATCTTCTGCTCCATAAAGGGGGTAAGCGAGTTCAGCATAATAAGCCATCTTGTCGTTGTCGTTCATCTGATAAGCAACGCTGATAGCATAGTCATAAACACCTTTCTTGTTGTAACCGTGCTTTATAGCCTTGTCAAATGCAGCGAGTGACTTCTCAAAGTCGTTAAGCTGCCAAGCAGCAAGAGCCTGATTGTAGGCAATGTCACTCAGTGTGCTGTCAGGGTACGATACGGGTTTGTTGGCTCCGAGCAGGGGTTCATTGGGGATGGTAAAGAGAAGTTCCCAAGCATCATAAGCGCCCTGGAAATCCTGAGCTTCCCAAAGGAAAACACCGGCGTTGTTGAAATCCTGATAGTGATTGTTGATGATTTTGAAGATGTCTTTTGAATATTTGGGCTTTACCTTACCCTTTGCATCGGGAACCGAGTCGAAAGGTAAAGCCTTGAGCAGATATGCATAACCGTTGACAATGGCATCACCGATTTTTTTCTTGTCAACGTCCTGACCGAGCTGAAGCATGGCAAACTGATTGTCATAGAAATCAAAGCCGCCTTTACCGGCAACAAAGTAGGGATAAGCCTGCTGAGCCGTTTCGGGATTGTTGAAAGCGGGTTTCAACTGTTCGATTAGTTGCGGATAGTTGCCGATTGTGCTTTTCATGCCGCGTTCAACTTCCTTGACCAAACCTGTCTGAGCCGATGCCATAAATCCGGCTGCAAGACAAAGACCTAAGATAGAAATCTTTTTCATAATCGTGGTATAGAATTATTATTGTTGTTTTGATTAATCATGTTGTCAATCCTCGGCAGGAGTTTCATCTGACGTGTCATCGTCCTCGATCTCGATGTCATTTATGACTTCTTCATCTTCAGCCGGGAGCATTTCAGGGTTTTCTTCAATCTGCTCTACCTCTTCATCGGGATCTGTGTCAACGCAACATACTGAGGCAATCTCATCAACGCGTTTTTCAAGATTTATCAGTCGGACACCCTGTGTCGCACGACCCATCACGCGGATATCGGCAACATGGATGCGGAGAGTAATTCCCGATTTATTGATGATGACGAGGTCATTCTCGTCGTTGACACTCTTGATCGAAACGAGGTGACCGGTCTTTTCGGTGACATTGATTGTCTTGACACCTTTACCGCCACGGTTGGTGATGCGGTAGTCATCAAGAAGCGAACGCTTGCCATAGCCTTTTTCAGAAATTACCATCACGTTGTTGTCGGTGTTTTCACTCATGCAGATCATGCCTACAACCTCGTCATTTCCGCCATCAAGCATCATGCCGCGAACACCGGTCGATACACGTCCCATCTGGCGTACTTTGCTTTCATGGAAGCGGATGGCGCGACCGTTACGGTTAGCCATAAGTATCTCGGAATTGCCATCGGTAAGTTCTACTCCGATAACCTGGTCGCCCTCTCTGATTATGATAGCTTTCTTGCCGCGGGCGTCAACGCGGGCGTATTCGCGGAGACTCGTTTTCTTGATCACGCCGTCACGTGTTGCAAACACGAGATTGTGGGAGTTGACAAACTCGGCATCGTCAAGCTGCTTGCAACGGATAAATGCGTTGACAGAGTCCTCGGGATCGATATTGAGGAGGTTCTGGATGGCACGTCCCTTGGTGTTCTTTCCGCCTTCAGGGAGTTCATAAACCTTCATCTTATAAACAAGACCCTTCTTGGTGAAGAAAAGCATGTTGTTGTGCATCGATGCCGGATAGATGTATTCGATGAAGTCCTCTTCACGGGTGTGGCTTCCGCGAGAACCTACGCCGCCGCGGTTCTGAGCACGGAATTCCGAAAGCGGAGTACGCTTGATATATCCCATGTGGGAGATAGTGATGATCATTTCATCATCGGCATAGAAGTCTTCGGCGTTGAAATCGCCGGCGGTGTAATCAATGTCGGTGCGACGATCATCACCATAGGTGTCGCGGATTTCGATCAATTCCGATTTTATGAGTTCACGGCACACATGGTCATCGTTCAGGATCTCTTCAAGGCGCTTGATTTCAGCCATGATCTCGTCGTAATCAGCGCGGAGCTTGTCCTGTTCAAGTCCGGTGAGCTGTTTGAGTCGCATTTCGACGATAGCAGCAGTCTGAGCCTCGGTGAGAGCAAAGCGCTCGGAGAGAGCGTTGCGGGCATCCTCGGTTGAAGCTGACGCACGAATGATTGCGATTACCTCGTCGATGTTCTGTGATGCTATAATGAGACCTTCGAGAATATGAGCTCTGTCCTGGGCTTTCTTTAATTCGAAATTTGTGCGTCGGATAACGACCTCGTGACGGTGGTCGATAAATGCCTGAAGCAGATCCTTGAGATTCAGGAGTTTGGGACGACCGTTAACAAGCGCGACATTGTTGACGCTGAACGATGCCTGCATCTGTGTCATCTTATAGAGCTTGTTGAGGACAACATTGGCGTTGGCATCGGTCTTCAGACGTATTACGATGCGCATGCCCTTGTAGTCACTCTCGTCGTTCAGGTCGGCAATTCCTTCAAGTTTCTTTTCGTTGACAAGGTCAGCGATATATTTTATTAATTCAGCTTTGTTGACGCCGTAAGGAATCTCCGTTACGATTATTGACTCATGGTCTTTCTCTGCTTCAATTTCAGCCCGGGCACGTATAACTACTCGACCGCGACCGGTCTCATAGGCTTCCTTTACTCCGTTGTAGCCGTAAATGGTACCTCCGGTGGGGAAATCAGGAGCCGTAATGTAGTGCATCAACTCGGGAATTGTTAGTTCGGGATTGTCGATGAGCGCTACGCAGGCGTTGATTGACTCGGTGAGGTTGTGGGGCGGCATATTTGTAGCCATACCGACGGCAATACCCGACGCTCCGTTAACAAGAAGATTGGGGATGCGTGTCGGCAACACTACCGGCTCACGACGAGAGTTGTCGTAGTTAGGCTGGAAGTCTACGGTGTCGGCATCGATGTCACTCAGCATCTCTTCCCCTATGCGGGAGAGACGGACCTCAGTGTATCGCATAGCCGCGGCACCGTCACCGTCAACCGATCCAAAGTTTCCGTGACCGTCAACGAGAGTGTATCGCAGAGACCAAGGCTGAGCAAGACGCACGACCGTGCCATAGATCGACGAGTCACCGTGTGGGTGATATTTACCCATAACCTCGCCGACGCAGTTGGCTGATTTTTTATGAGGATGATTAGATGTGTTACCCATTTCGTTCATGCCGAACAAAACACGACGATGAACCGGTTTCAAGCCGTCTCTTACATCAGGGAGGGCTCTCGACACAATTACCGACATCGAGTAGTCGATATATGCCGATTTCATTTCATTTTCGATGCTGATCTTTAATATACGATCTTCTTCTATCATGATTAATGATTTGTTAATTAGTCTTTTATCTTTAACCGGCGACAATGATAAAACTGTTTGTGCCGCTTTTTTGTTAAATTATCAACAAAGATAGTGATTTTTCACGGATAAATAGTAATTTAGTCACGTCACTTTTAAATTTTATTTTCAATTAAGTCTTTTTTTTGGCACAGTAATTGCATATACATAGCCTGTCAAATTATAATATTATAGATGAATACTAATTTTTCCAACGAACTGAAGTCAGTGCTTGAAGTTTCCCGCAGGGAAGCATTGAGGCACAACAACGGCACAATCACCCCGGCTCATCTGATGCTTGCGCTCATAAGCGATTCAGGCAGCAAATCGGTGAATTATATGGAGCGGGTGTCTAAAAACGTGTCGGTTTATCAGCTCCAGCAAAATCTCGATAATGATCTTTTCGATTCATCGGCACTTACGGTTAACGAATTGACTGTTAGTGATCTTACTAACCGATTGATCAAACTCAGTATGCTTGAGGCACGTATGCTTAAAAGCGAAACGATAGAGGCAGAGCATCTTTTACTTGCATTATTTCACAATTCCGAAGTACAGAATATGGATTTTATGAAACCTTTCCGTCAAGCGGGAATCTCATACGAGGCGCTTTACCGGCTGATTGCCGACGTCTCTGACGCGCCACGCATGGGGGCAGATCTGACCGATGACGACGAGGATGATGAGTTTGCGTCAGATGACAGCAGGTCATCGGGCGGCTCTTCAGCGCCGGCGTCGTCGACCGGTAAAAAAAGCGGCAAGAACGGTGACACACCGGTGCTTGATAAGTTTGGTAACGATATGACAAAGGCAGCCGAGGACGGCAGACTCGACCCTGTCGTGGGACGAGAAGTTGAAATTGAGCGTCTCGCCCAGATTCTGAGCCGCCGTAAAAAGAACAATCCTGTCCTTATCGGTGAGCCGGGTGTCGGTAAATCGGCTATTGTCGAGGGCCTTGCATTGCGTATCGTGCAGCGTAAGGTGTCACGTATATTGTTTGACAAGCGTGTTATATCTCTTGACATGGCTTCGATTGTGGCGGGCACGAAATATCGCGGACAATTTGAGGAACGTATCAAGGCGATACTTAACGAATTGTCGAAAAACGATAATATCATTCTGTTTATAGACGAGCTTCACACCATAGTCGGTGCCGGAAATGCCGCCGGGACAATGGATGCAGCCAATCTTCTTAAACCGGCTCTCGCACGTGGTGAGATACAATGTATCGGAGCCACAACTCTTGACGAGTATCGCAAGAATATCGAGAAGGACGGTGCGCTTGAGCGCCGATTCCAGAAGGTGATGGTTGAGCCTACTACAGCTGAGCAGACTCGCCAGATCCTCAACAATATC
>CAYTWG010000087.1:0-7453 GCA_964442005.1 uncultured Bacteroides sp.
ACTTCATCACGAAGTCCCTTTTTATTGGTTTCCAATAGGTACAATTTCTAAGGTAAAAAAGATTGTTTTAGGTTTGTGCGACAAAGGTCACCTTTTTTTACGCCCCAACCAAATAAAAAAACATGTTTTCCAACATAGTTTTTAAATTATTATTGAATTATGCAATCACTTACCCAGAGCATATTGTTAATTAACAAGCAGTTACATAACTATACTGCTTAAAATCAGAGACAATGCAACAATGTTAAAAACAGTTAATCATCAAAACAACCCAGTGAAAAAGCCTTCCCGTCAAACACACCGTAGGAAAAATGATGTATCCAGTCGCCCAGAATTACAAGTTGTCCACCTTCCGGAAGATGATAGTCCACCAAAACATGCCTGTGTCCGAAAACGAAATAATCAACCGGATCATGTGTCAACTGATATTCACGGGCAAATGCTACCAAAGGTTCATTCTCAGCCCCGGCAAACTTTGGAATCTCGGGAGAGAAATCGCGGCTATGTAATGACCATCGGTGAGCAAACGGAATAGTCCACCTCGGATGTACTGCCGAAAAGAGCATCTGACAGAAACGGTTTCGGAAAATCGACCGCATAAACCTGAATCCACCGGGCAATTTCCCCACTCCGTCACCGTGCGACAAAAAGAACCGTTTACCGGCAATATCTCTCACAACACTTCCATCTATCACCTCAACGCCAAGTTCGGAAGGGATATAGTCAAATATCCAGATATCATGATTACCAATAAACCACGTCACTTTTACGCCCGAGTCGGCAAGGTCGGCAAGAGCACCGAAAAAGCGGACAAATCCCCGCGGAACAACCGTGCGGTACTCATACCAATAGTCCAGTATATCGCCTAACAGATAAAGTTCCGACACATCATCCTTTATTGAACGCAGAAACCTGACAACCCGCTTCTCATAGTCGAGCGGACGGTCAAGATAGGTGGCTCCGAGATGCAAATCGGAAATGAAATAAATTTTTTTATCCATAGGGCTCTGCAGGAAAACCGGTTAATTACAAAAATCCAAGCTCCAGTTTAGCTTCCTCACTCATCATGTCCTTATTCCACTCCGGTTCAAAGACGATGTTGATCGTAACGTTTTTTACCTCCTCGATGCTTTCAAGTTTTATGCGGGCATCCTCAACGATAAAGTCAGCCATGGGGCAACTCGGCGCCGTCATTGTCATATCGACAACGAGGTCACCATCGTCAGAGAGATCTATTTTATACACAAGTCCCAGACTGTATATATCCACCGGCACCTCGGGATCATAGACCGTGCGGAGCATCTCCACAACTTTCTCCTCGATTTTTAAACGTTCTTCATTTGTCATATATTCCGTTTTTACTTCAGCGGTTACAAAGTTACTATAATAATGCCAATGAACCCAAAAAACATATTATTTGTTTAAACAAAAAAACAAAAAAAATAATTACCTTTGCCATAAAAGAAACTTTTCAACTAACAGCAATATGAGAACTATCAAGAAATTATTAGTGACCATAGCTCTTATTTCGGCAGTGGCACTCCCCTCCTCAGCTCAGTTCAGATTTGGTATCAAAGCCGGATTAGCCGTAAACAACATGAAATTCAGCCAGGAGATGTTTAACGCTGAAAACCGCACAGGATTTACCGGAGGTATCATGACCGAGTTCACCGTACCTATCGTCAATCTCGGATTTGACGCATCAGTCCTTTATGCACGCCGCTCGGTTGAGTTTGCCACAGATAAAGTCGGGACAACAATAACCGACAACCGCAACTATATCGACATACCTGTCAACTTAAAATGGAAAATCGGCTTGCCTATAGTAGGGAAAGTCCTGACACCGTTTATCACTACCGGTCCTGATTTCTCGTTCCTCATATCGGGCAAGAGCATAAATGAAGTATGGGAAAACCGCAAGTTTGACTGCGCATGGACAGTCGGAGCCGGACTACAGTTTTTCAATCATTTGCAGATCGCCGCAAACTATGGTTTCGGACTGACAAAAACCGTCTCGGGCAACGAATCGCTCTACAGCGGAAAAGATCGTGCCTGGACCGTGACGGCGGCATTCCTTTTTTAATTATAACTTTACAACTTAAGCGTATAAACGGCATCATTCAGATATTTGCCGAACTTATATCCGACCTCTTTCATTACACCGCTGAGCTGGAATCCGGCTCGGCGGTGTAGTTTTTCACAACGTTCATTGCCCTGCGTTATAAACGAAATAAGCACATGCGCTTCCTGCTCCCGGCAATCATTTATCACCCGGTCGAGCAACCGCGCTCCGATACCATTACCACGCACGTCATGAGCAAGGTATATTGTGATCTCCCACGTCTGTCCGTACACCTCATCAGGCATCCAACGATGGGCATAGCAATATCCTATGACACACCCGGCAACATCCTCGGCGACATAAAACGGATAATGCCCGACGACAGACATAAGACGTGCCCGCATCCCATCTTCCGGAACAGCATGATTTGTAAAAATCACCGTACTGGTAGCAACATAATAATTAAAAATTCCGGCGATAGCTCCGGCATCATCCAATGTTCCTTTTCTTACAACGCACATATCGACTTTAATAAATTAGACTGCAAAATTAACACAAATCGACGAGACCGGTTGCCTGACACCTGCACATAAGCTGTAATCCCCATATATAATTAATGTATATCAGCAAAAAAATCCGACCTTACTCCTAAAAAACGAGAGCTCACTATTGCAATTGACACTATATTGCCGTACCTTTGCACTATCATTCAACTTGAAAACATAACTGCCGGATGAATAGCAACAGCCTCGTCTCGATTTCAGATCTGACAAAAGATCAAATGCTCTATCTGTTGGAGCAAGCACGTTATTTTGAAGAGCATCCCAATCACAAGATCCTCGACGGGAAAGTGGTGGCGACGCTCTTTTTTGAACCCTCAACCCGCACTCGCCTGAGTTTTGAAACAGCAGTAAACCGTCTTGGAGGACGCGTCATCGGATTCTCCGACGCAAGTACCACCAGTTCCTCAAAAGGCGAGACCCTCAAAGACACCATCAAGATGGTGAGCAACTATGTCGACCTCATCATCATGCGCCATTACCTTGAAGGGGCAGCACGATATGCCGCCGAGGTGACTGACACCCCCGTAATCAATGCAGGCGACGGAGCCAACCAACATCCGTCACAGACCATGCTGGACCTCTACTCTATCTATAAGACTCAAGGTTCGCTTGAAAACCTCACGATAACGATGGTGGGCGACCTGAAGTATGGTAGAACCGTGCACTCGCTGCTCATGGCAATGCAGTATTTCAACCCGACATTTAATTTTGTCGCCTGCGACGAGCTCAAGATGCCTCAGGAATACAAAACGTTTTGTGACAAACACGGTATAAAATACACCGAGCACACCGACTTCTCTCCCGAGGTGATCAATTCTTCCGACATCATATACATGACACGTGTACAGCGCGAACGGTTTACCGATATAATGGAATACGAACGTGTTAAGGATCTCTACACACTGCACAACGCCATGCTTGATGACTCAAAGCCCAATCTGCGTATTCTCCACCCGCTCCCGCGTGTCAATGAAATCGCCTACGACGTTGACGAGAACCCCAAAGCTTACTATTTCCAGCAGGCGCAAAACGGACTGTATGCCCGTCAGGCTCTGATCTGTAACGCACTCGGCATCGACATTCTAAAACAAAAATAACAAAAGCTCTCCACGACTATGACCGATAAAAAAGAACTTGCAGTAGCAGCATTGCGCAACGGCACTGTAATCGACCACATCCCCTCGGCTTCACTATTCAAGGCGGTAAAAATCCTCGGCATCGAAAATCTTGACAAGCAGTTGAGCATTGGCAACAATCTTGCCAGCAGCAAGCTCGGGACTAAAGGCATCATAAAAGTAGCCGACGTGTTTTTCCCGGAACAGGACCTGAACCGCATAGCGCTCATCGCTCCGTCGGCGGTTGTTAATATAATTCGTGACTATCAGGTGGTGGAGAAACGCCAGGTCGTACTACCCGAGACAATCATCGGTATCGTCAAATGCGACAATCCCAAGTGCATCACCAACAACGAGCCGATGAAAACACGCTTTGAAATCGACGAAGAGACTCCGGGAACGATTCGCTGCCACTATTGCGGACATACCGTAAAAAACGAGAAAGCCAATATCAACTGATGACATCTCTCTGCCGGGAAAAATGAGTAAACAGAACTGGAAACCGGGAACAATGATTTATCCGTTGCCTGCAGTGCTTGTCAGTTGCCGGGATCTGAAAGGGAACACCAACCTCATCACTATCGCTTGGACCGGAACAATCTGTACCGACCCGGCGATGTGCTATATATCAGTACGTCCCGAGCGGCACAGCTACAACATGATAAAGGAGTCGATGGAGTTCACGATCAATCTGACTACTGAATCAATGGCACATGCCACCGACTGGTGCGGCGTAAAGTCAGGACGTGATTACGATAAATGGAAAGAGACCGGGCTCACGCCCTCACCGGGAGTGAAAGTGTCATGCCCGTCAATCGCTGAATCGCCCCTGAACATCGAGTGCCGCGTCAAGGAAATCGTGCCGCTTGGCAGCCACCACATGTTTATAGCCGACGTGCTCAATGTCATAGCCGATGACCGATTGATCGATCCGGCAACAGGAGCGTTTGATCTCGGTGCAGCCGGGCTCATAAATTACAGCCACGGGCACTATTACTCTCAAGGCAAGGAATTGGGACGATTTGGCTGGACAGTGAAAAAGAAAAAATAAATATTCTGTCATACATATATTTATATTAAAAGAAAACTTTTAAACCAATCATAAAAATGAATCGAGACACTAAGGTATTTGACATCATCGAGCGTGAACATCAGCGCCAGAAAAAAGGTATCGAACTCATCGCGTCGGAAAACTTCGTCAGCGATCAGGTAATGCAGGCAATGGGATCCTGCCTGACCAATAAATATGCAGAAGGCTATCCCGGTCACCGCTACTATGGCGGCTGCCAGGTTGTTGACGAGGCTGAACAGCTCGCTATCGACCGTCTGAAAGAGATTTTCGGTGCCGAATATGCCAACGTACAGCCCCACTCGGGCGCACAGGCAAACATGGCTGTGTTCATGTCAGTCCTTAATCCCGGAGACAAGTTCCTCGGTCTAAACCTCGCTCATGGCGGTCATCTTTCTCACGGAAGCCCCGTCAACTTTTCAGGTCTGATGTATCAGGCTCTTGAATATAATGTAAAAGAAGATACCGGTCTGGTCGACTATGATCAGATGGAAGAGGTGGCTCGCCGCGAGCGTCCCCGACTCATAATCGGTGGTGCCAGTGCCTACTCACGCGAATGGGACTACGCCCGCATGCGTCGTCTTGCCGATGAAATCGGCGCGATTTTCATGGTTGACATGGCTCATCCCGCAGGTCTCATTGCAGCCGGTCTGCTTGACAATCCAGTTAAATATGCCCACATTGTCACCTCGACAACCCACAAAACATTGCGCGGTCCCCGCGGAGGTATCATCCTTCTCGGCAAGGACTTTGACAATCCTTTCGGCAAGACAACCAAGAAAGGCGAGATACGCAAGATGTCATCGCTTATCGACTCGGCTGTATTCCCCGGTGCACAGGGCGGTCCCCTCGAGCATGTGATTGCAGCAAAAGCAGTAGCTTTTGGTGAAGCTCTCCAGCCCGAATACAAGGAATATCAGAAACAGGTAAAGAAAAATGCAGCAACAATGGCTCAAGCTCTTATGGACAAGGGTTATAAGATCATATCCGGAGGAACCGACAACCACTGCATGCTTGTCGATTTACGCACAAAGTTCCCCGAACTCACCGGAAAAGTTGCTGAAAAAGTTCTTGTCGAAGCCGACATCACCGCCAACAAGAACATGGTACCGTTTGATTCACGCTCGCCGTTCCTCACATCAGGAATACGCCTCGGTACCCCCGCAATCACTACTCGTGGTCTGAAAGAAGATAAGATGGGCGAAATCGTGGAAATGATCGACACTGTACTTTCGGCTCCGGAGGATACTCACGTAATCTCTGCAGTGCGTGAAAAGGTCAACTCCATGATGGAAGGCTATCCCATGTTTGCTTACTAAAAAATACGATTAAAATGATGTTGTTTTATCGCGTTTATCAATTCTGTATCGCGTTTCCGCTACTGCTTGTAGCCACGATAATGGCGGCATTACTCACGATTATCGGCACGTCGTTTGGAAGTAGCCGGTGGTGGAGCTACTACCCTGCTCATGTATGGGCTAAACTGTTTTGCTGGCTCAACTTCGTGACAGTAAAAGTCACAGGACGCGAAAATGTGGATAAATCGACATCTTACGTCTTTGTGGCAAATCATCAGGGAGCATTTGACATCTTTGCAATTTACGGCTTTCTTGGTCATAACTTCAAGTGGATGATGAAAAAAAGCCTCGGTAACATTCCGCTTGTAGGTTATAGCTGCAAGCGTGCCGGACACATTATGGTCGACCACTCGTCACCGGCGGCTGTGCGGCACACAATGGAGACTGCCGAACGTCGTCTGCGCGACGGGATGTCCCTCGTCGTATTTCCCGAAGGAGCGAGGACTCTCGACGGACACATGAAACCGTTCAAAAAAGGTGCCTATCAGCTTGCCCTGGAATTTAACTTGCCCCTCGTGCCTGTCTCGATTGACGGTGCCTACGATGTGATGCCGCGTAAAGCCAAGCTTCCTCGTTGGGGACACATCAACATGACCGTCCACCACCCTATCGCTCCACCAGCCGACGAGTCTGAACGCTCTGCCGTGATGGCGGTGACAGCTGATGCTATCAGGTCGAGTCTCCCCGACAGGTTTAAATAGCGGCATAGAACTTTATCGCTCCACACCATGTTATTAGAAGTGACAGAATGGAATATCGGACTTATATCCCCGATTGCCATTTTGTCACTTTTCGTGTCACAAAGTCGGTCAATTCACCTTAACCGAACTGACAACGAATCGGATTGGCACGAATGTTGCATAATAGATAAATCGGAAAACAACTAATTAAACAATATAAAAACTAAGAAATTATGAAAATTAAACCATTAGCCGATCGTGTTCTCATTCAGCCCACTGCAGCTGAAGAAGTTACCGTTTCCGGTATCATTATTCCCGACTCAGCCAAAGAAAAGCCCCTTAAAGGCACTGTACTTGCTGCCGGTAAAGGCACCAAAGATGAAGAAATGGTTGTAAAGGAGGGTGACATGGTACTCTACGGAAAATATGCCGGAACCGAAGTCGAAATTGACGGAGAGAAATATCTCATCATGCGTCAGAGTGACATTTTGGCAATTTGCGAATAATTAAAAAAATTACTTTTAAAAATCCAAAATCATGGCTAAAGAAATTAAATTTGATATCAAAGCTCGTGAAGAGCTCAAAAAAGGTGTCGATGCTCTTGCC
>CAYTWG010000088.1:0-7198 GCA_964442005.1 uncultured Bacteroides sp.
GCTGCATCGGCACAGGTTGTAGCAGCAGTGCTCCACGACCAGAAGAAGCTTATCTCTTGCAGCGCTCTCCTCGATGGCGAATACGGCGAAAAAGACCTCTGCATCGGTGTTCCTTGTATCCTCGGCAAGAACGGTATCGAGAAGATCGTTGAATTTGACCTCAATGATGAGGAAAAAGCCCTCTTCCACAAGAGCGCAGAAGCTGTCCACAAGACCAACGACGCTCTCGCAGGCGCTCTGTAATAACTATTGTAGACATTTTTGATCGCTTGACAGCGACATGCATGCAGCCGTCCTTATCAACCGAGGACGGCTGCTCGTTTTTCAGCACAATCAATTATAAACACACAATTATTAAAATAATTCCATTAAGTATTGCTATTTTTTAAATTTACACTTAATTTTGTACCGCAATATAGACTAATCTTAACAAACCTTATAATCATGAAAAGATTTTGGCTCTCCATTATCGCGGCAAAAACGCTCATAGGCATGCAAGCCGCTACAACATGGAACCTTGACGGAACAAACTACACAGTCGACACAATCTACCATGCAACGGTAGGACCCGGTATAACCGAGACCCACCTTAAGATAAAGCAGACGTCAGGTAGCAATGCTAATAACCTTTATTACACCACGATAGACCTCAATAACGACAATCTTGAGTTGAGAGGTGTCATAGGTGAAAGCTCAACCAAAGCTCAAGAAACGGTTATCTCTATGGGTAACCGCATGAACAAAAAGAATAACGGTCAATACATAACCGGTATAAATGCCGACTTCTTCAACATGGGCGGTAACCCGATCTACCCGAACGGTGGATTTGTCGCTGACGGCAAACTTCATAACCCGTGGACCGAGCTCGGTTGGAACTCCTATGTCTATGTCAACGGCAAGAAAGACATATCGATGACCGAGAATCTAACCGTGCAGACCGGTCTCACATTTCCCAACGGTACTGAATACCCCTATCACACAAACAGCGGACGCTATGATAACTATCTGTGTCTCTACACTCCGGCACAAGGTGCGACCACCGGTACCAACGTCTGGGGCGCTGAATGCACGATGAAACTCGTCTCAGGCTCGGTCAGCGCCTATACCGCTGTGTTTGAAGTGACCGGCACTCCTGTCGGAGACCTTAGTGGCAACAGTGCAAACGGAAACATGGCTATTCCTTCAAACGGATACGTACTTTCAGGCACCGGCGCAGCTTATAGTCTCGTAAAAGCACTGAAACCCGGTGACCGCCTTTCAGTAGGACCCTATGTCACCATCAATGGATCCCATGCCGCCCCCACTCAAGTACTCGGAGGCTGTCCGCTGATTGTCATCAACGGTGAGATTGCGCCCGCAGAAGCCTTCACCCGCATAGACCACTTCAGCTCAGCCCAGGCTCGCACGGCAATAGGTTATAATAAAGACAAGTCTAAACTCATCATGCTTGTCGATGACAAATATTCTACAGCCAACTCCAATCGTCCGGCATACGGCACCTCCGCAGGTCTTACGCTTAAACGGCTTGCCTACGCAATGAAGTATCTCGGGTGCTACAATGCCATGAACTTTGACGGAGGAGGTTCTTCGCAGCTTTATATCAAAGATTTGGGAATGCGTAACATTCCTTACGGAAGCACGTCATCGTTCCGTCAGGTCGCAAACGGCTTCTTTGCCGTCTCTACAACTCCGGTCGACAATGAAATTGCCTCAATAGCGACCGTTGACAGATACATCAAACTCAATACCGGCGGCTCGATAACCCCTACCGTATACGGTTTTAATAAATACGGGGTACTTGTCAATAAAAGTGTCACCGGATTTTCACTCGAAGTACCGTCGGAACTCGGTACCGTTTCCGGCTCCAAATTCACTGCCGGAAACGGCAAATACAGCACCAACATGCGCGTTATCTACGGCAATGCGACATGCGAAGTACCCCTATACACCAATGGCGGAGGCACATATATCGAAAACGTTGATCCCAATGCCGTACAGCCCACTCTCACTGAAGTGTGGAAGATGAGTGATCCTGACCTCAATGACGGTTGGGACGGAACAGCTCCATCATGGGACACCCCCGACGCAATAAAGAGTAAGCCCTGCACACGTTTTGCTACCGGTATGGACGGCAAGATTTATACCGTTAACATGAGGACAATGAGCATTGCCGAGGTGACAGCCGACGGAGTAAAGGATGTCCATAAACTCCCGTCGCTTGAAGGACGCACAGTCAGCAATATCCCCGATTACTACGGCACGGCTATCTCACGCGATGACGCCGGTAACTTCCTCATAGGACACCTGTTCACAAAGCCCGAGTCAAATCTCGTGTGGACAATCTTCAATCCGGTGACAGGCAAATACAAACATTTTGAGCTTGATATACCCGAAGGGATGTCAGTCAAACGCCTTGACTGCATAGGTCGTGTAGTAGGCGATCTCAGCCGCGACGCTTATTTTTACATCGCACCCAACGCATTCGCAGCCGAACAAACTCATGAGACCAACCAGAAAGTGCGCATCATCCACGTAAAAGGTAACGGTAATATCGAAAACGTTACTGTCGAGGACTCATGGTCACCAATGATATATCTTTCGTCAACGCTCAACAACAACGTGTGCCAGCCTAAATATGACACCGCAGCCGAGACTGCAAAACATCAGCTCTTCACAACCTTCTACTCGGCATCTAACATGTTCAGCACGACCTCCAATGCACCCTCCAGCCAGTATTTCAGTTTCAACGACAACGGCTCGGAGGACTGGAGTCTTGCCTGGCTTAATTCTTCAGCTCAGTCAACAACCAATGGTTTCGACACATTTGTACTTGACGGCAAACGATATTTTGTGCGTAACCACGTAGACGGGTATAAACAATCAATCGGCAATACCATGAACATCGTTATCTTCAATGAAAATGGCAAAAAAGTCGCTTCATGGATCAACCCCGATTATTACTCAGGTCTCGGCTATTGTTCGATCACTACCGAGAAAACCGATGACAAGAACGCCAACATATATGTCTACAACTCTACAAGTGCCATGCAGGGTGTGAGCGGTAACGGAGGTGGAGCGGCAGCAATGCTCCAGTTCTCTGTCGGAGAGGTAGAAAAGCCCCAGATAACCTATCCTGCAATTTTTGAGGAATGGAAATACTTCTCAGAAGAGCTTAACGACGGTTGGGACGGAACAGCACCCGACTGGAACACACCCGATACTATAAAGGGCAAACCATGTACACGTTTCGCAACCGGCATGGACGGCAAAATCTACACTGTAAACATGAAAACGATGAGCATCGCCGAAATCACGCCCTACGGCATGGTCGACCGTTATCCGCTGCCGACGCTTGAAGGTGTAACCGTCAATAACATTCCCGACTATTACGGCACAGCTATCAGCTGTGATGACGCCGGCAACTTCCTTGTCGGACACCTGTTCACCAAGCCTCAGTCAAGTCTTGTGTGGACTATATTCAGCCCGGAAACCGGAAAATATCAGCATTTTGAGCTCAACGTTCCTGAAGGAATGCAGATCGGTCGTATAGACTGCGTAGGTCGTGTACTCGGAGACCTCACACGCGACGCACTCTTCTACATAGCGCCGGTAGCACGACTTGAACCCGTCGAAACCAACCAGAAGGTGAGAATAGTGCACGTCCAGGGCAATGGCTCCCTTGACAACGTGACAGTCAACTCTTATTTCTCGCCGATGGTGTATACCGGCGCTACGCACAATCAGAACATAGCACAACCAAAATACAGTTCGATTGTCGAAGCCCTCTCCGCGCCGTCGCTTTTCGACACTTTCTACATGTCGTCATGCAGCAGCAACACGGAGAACGGTCAATCTTACGCGACATTTAACAACGGCAGCTATGACTGGAACCTGAATATCGCACTGAAAAAGAACATAATTGCCGCGACAAACGGATTTGACTCGTTTGTTCTCGAAGGTAAACGTTACTTCGTGCGCAATTACGTCACCGATGATAAATATGCAACAAACTCCAATGCCATGGACATAGCCGTACTCGACGAGAGCGGCGATATCGTAGCCCTGTGGACAAATCCCGAATACAATTCAACATCGGGATACTCGTCAATCACAGCCCGCGTCATCGATGAGAAAAATGCATACATCTATGTATTCAACTCGGCTAACAAAATCAATGGGTCGACCGGTGGAGGATACGCAGCACGACTCCGGTTCTCGACCGGCGAAGTTGAACAGGAAGAACCGATTGAGATGACCGACGTCACTCCTTCAGGTCTCGACTTTGATACATATCAGGACGGCGAACCGTTTATCGTCACACCCAGCGTAGTGGCAGAAACGGCAGCCCCGTGGTCCAATCGCCAATGGACTTCACGCGACGACAATCCTGACGCATTCAAAGACAACGGACAGCTTACCGTAGTACTCTTCCGCGGCAAGACAGGCGCTGAATGTAACTACGCCGCCTATGTCGAAGAACATTTCCAACCCGATGTTGCCGTGCGCGAGGTGGATGAATATATCGGAAAATGTCTCGTCCTCAATCAGGCATGGGCTCCCGGCTGTAACACAAAGAAATGGGAAGGCGTACAATATTGCTCGGGACAGACACAGCTTAGCTTCTTCCTCGACAAAGACCGTGTCTATGCCAATCCGGCCGACAAAGACATCCACTATATCCGTGTACGTCTCGTCTACAACATCCTGAAACGCGGTTGCCACGATTACCTTGATGACAAAAATAACAGCAACGATCCGATGATCTACAGCATATACGCTACATGTGACCAGAACTGGGTAGTACCGTCCAACGATAATGACCTTGCCGCCGACTACGCCGACTACGGCAAGGACTTCGCCCGTTGGGAGAATGAGACCCGCAATCCTCAGGATATACCTGCAAATCCTGTCATAATGGATCCGACCGGACTCGAGGACCTCTGGGATTTCGGACACGGAACCACCGAGAACGATCCTAACGGAGGACGCAACTACATCATCAACACCGAGCGATTCCGCGTCTACGAGTTTGATGCTCCGCTTGATCCTGCCCACGGAACAATCAGCGTACAGGTAAATACACGTAATCGCAACGCGACATTCCTGTTCAAGGAAATAAAATTCTTTGACCTCGGAACTGACATCAATTCCGCCAAACTACTCGGTAAGCGCCAGCGTTCATGGATATACTTCGACAAGGGCGGTACGACAGGTGTCAACAACATCTCTGCCGACAATGACGACATTTCTGATGGCATGTGCGAATATTATAATCTCCAGGGTGTACGTGTCAACAATCCCGGTTCCGGTCTGTACATCGTTAAACGCGGTAACCATATCTACAAACAAGTGATACGCTGATTCCCGAAATCAGTTCATTTCCTCCCACGAAAGAGTGAGTATTTGAGATTCCGATACCGAAACGCCCCGACAGTTTACAGCCGTAATCGTCGGGGCATTTCATGTTATATAGCGCCCGGTCTATCATTACATGCAAACCACTACTAAACAGATATTTACAATCACACTCCCACCCATCTCCGCTTTAACTATATTTAATGCTTATTTAAATACTTTTTAACTACTAAAATCGACTATTATAATTATCTTTGCATTGAAATCAAACGAAATTGTTAGACAAACGAATATATACTTGAATTTTGGTTATGAGGGGAGTGTGCTTCTGTGAAGAAGTGCACTTTCATTTTATTTACCCCGCAAATTGCCCCATGTCAACTCAAAAATACGTAAAAATCAGTTTGATCACTGCCGATTGACAATTATTTCGTAACTTTGCGCAACATAACAAAACCACATTACTGCAATGATTAATGTTTCACAGCGCATTCAGGCACTTTCGCCATCGGCGACATTAGCGATGTCTCAGAAGAGCAATGAATTACGTGCTCAAGGTGTAGACGTGATTAACCTGTCGGTCGGGGAACCGGACTTCAACACTCCCGAACATATTAAGGAAGCGGCAAAAAAAGCCATCGACGAGAACTTCACATTTTATACTCCCGTTCCGGGCTATATGTCGCTACGCAAGGCTATCAGTGAAAAACTAAATCGTGAAAACGGACTCAGCTTCGCGCCTGAACAGATTGTTGTGGGCAACGGTGCCAAGCAAGCGCTTTGTAACGTCATCCTTAGCGTCATCAATCCCGGCGACGAAGTGGTTATACCGACTCCGGCATGGGTGAGCTACGTTGAGATGGTAAAACTTGCCGAGGGCAAGAACGTGCTTGTTCCCGCAGGCATCGAAAGTGATTTCAAAGTCACACCCGCACAGCTTGAAGCAGCAATCACTCCACAGACCCGCATGGTGCTTATCTGCTCACCGTCCAATCCCACCGGCAGCGTCTATTCTCGGGAAGAGCTTCAGGGACTTGTCGACGTAATAGCCAAGTACCCCGACATCATAGTGCTCGCTGATGAAATATATGAGCACATAAACTTCACCGGCTCGTTCACGTCTCTTGCATCATTCCCTGAGATAGCCGACCGCACAGTGGTAATAAACGGCGTCTCCAAAGCCTATGCCATGACCGGATGGCGCATCGGCTACTGCGCTGCACCGTTATCAATCGCCAAGGCGGTCAGCAAGCTCCAGAGCCAGTACACCTCGGGGTGTAGCTCTATCGCACAGAAAGCAGCCGAAGCAGCATACAACGGACCACAGGAATGTGTTGAGGAAATGAGACTCGCATTCCAGCGTCGCCGTGACCTCGTGGTCGAACTTGCACGACAGATTCCCGGGCTGAAGGTCAACTGCCCGCAAGGAGCATTCTACCTGTTCCCCGAAGTGACCTCGTTTATCGGCAAGCGCTATGGCGACAATGTCATAAACAGTTCCGGCGACCTTGCCATGTATCTGCTTGACAAAGCCCATGTTGCCACTGTCGACGGAGCCGCATTCTGTCTCGACGGCTATATACGCCTGAGCTATGCGACATCCGATGACAACATCCGCGAGGCAATGCGCCGCATAGCCGAGGCACTCGCTCTCCTCTCCTGAAAATACAGAACAAACAATCACAATACAGAATATTCTTTACAATGAAAGATTTTATAGAAGAACTGACGTGGCGAGGCATGATTCACACAATGATGCCCGGCACTGACGAACAATTAAAAAAAGGCATGACAACCGCCTACCTCGGCATCGACCCAACCGCCGACAGCCTTCACATCGGTC
>CAYTWG010000089.1:0-7198 GCA_964442005.1 uncultured Bacteroides sp.
TGTCACCATGGTCGAGGTGAAGCACGATCTGGGGATGCTCCCAGCCGAGTTCCTTAGCGTAAGCTACAGCACCCTGTGCCATGTAGCGGAGAAGAGTGGCGTTGGCATAGTTGCGGGCGCCTTTAGACACCTGGAGGATAACGGGAGAGCGGTCCTCGGCGGCTGCCTTGATGATAGCCTGAAGCTGCTCCATGTTGTTGAAGTTGAAAGCGGGGATGGCATAGCCGCCCTTAATTGCTTTGGCAAACATCTCGCGGGTGTTGACCAAGCCTAACTCTTTATAACTTACCATTGGATAATAGATATTTAAAGTGAATAAATAAATTTTTCCTTAATTTTTGATATTTCAGTGCAAAGGTAATAAAATCTTCCAAACGTTGACCTCTTGCGCGTCAATTTTTTTTCAGCATTGTGATAAAAGCCGTGGTCAGAGGACCGTACTATGACTTGGCGCGCAGATGGACGTAGGTGTGCACGCATCCAACGAGCAGGGCACCGCCAATTATATTGCCGATGGTAGCCGGGATAAGATTGTTCCATATCGCCTGTCCGACAGTGACATCAGCGCCTTGCATCATGCCGGCGGGAATGAAGAACATGTTGGCGATGGAGTGCTCGTAACCAAGAGCTACAAATGCCATTACCGGGAACCAGCATCCGATTGACTTGTCGACAAGAGTTGACCCCGAAAGAGCCAGCCACACGGCAAGGCATACACACCAGTTGGCTCCGATGCCTTTAATCAGCACTGTCAGCCACGGCATCGAGACTTTGTTAACGGCGATATTGGTGATCGCTTCACGATAGGGAGAAGAGTCGGACAGCCCGGTCATGTAGAACATGAGCCATGTGAAAGCGATTGCTCCGATGAAGTTGCCGAAATAGACGATAGTCCAGTTTTTCAAAACATCGGTAACGCTGTATGTCCGTCGCATGTAGGCGGGTATGAGCAGGGCGTTGTTGCCGGTGAACAGTTCGGCTCCGAGCACGACGACAAGTATGAGACCGATAGGGAATACGCATCCGCTAAGAAGTTTCTGCAACGCAGGGTTTCCGGCGGTTATGCCCGGGAATCCGAAACCGATGATAAACGAGAGCGCTCCGCCTAAGGCAATGAAAGCCCCGGCGAGTATTGACTGAGTGATCAGTCGCCGGCACTGGCATCGGGTGGAATCGACTTTACATGTGCCGATGGAGAGTGTTGTCTCGGCTATCTCGGCAGGAGATTTGATAGTCATAGTTGCTGAAACTGATGGAGGGTACAGAATTTTCTGCAAAGATAGTAATAATTGTGGAATCTGTCACTTCATCAACAGCATGTAATACAATTGTCAGAGATAGAAACTGATGCCTGTCGAGAAAGACCTGAAGGAGGGACCGTGACCGGGCGTTATAACGTCATAGGGCGAGTAGCGGAGATAAACGCCGAAGAATGAGCTTAGCCGGAGCATAGCGATTGCATCGACGGTGAAATGGCGGTAGGGGATAGCTGACGATGACTCGTTTACACGTTTGCCGTCGGGATCGTTCCAGGATGAACGAATCGACGCGTGTGTGTTGAAACAGGCGACGGCTCCGACGGTAAGTTCCATACTGCCTCCCCATGGATATCGGACGGGTAGCGGCTGACAGTAGGTTAGGGGTAGCTGGAGGCTGAATACTTTAAGCCGTGAAGCGCGGGGATAACATCCCTCGGGGTAGGCGTTCCATGAGATGTTGTCGCCATCAGGCGAGAGTGCAAACCGATAGCCGGTTGTAGTACGGTAGTTGCGCCAGTCGAGACCGAGACCAAAAGAGACAGCGTTACCGTGGGGGGTGAAATTTAGCTGAAATCCGATCAGATACAGACATGAAAGCTCAAAGGATTTACCCATCTCGAGATCCATTGATTGCGGTGCGCCAAGGGCGTTGACAAATCCGAATCCCAATCCATCGGCAGAAATGCAGTTGAAATTAACGTGACTGTTACCGCACACCGGTATGGAATTGTATTTTTGCCGGGTACGTACAGTTGTCATAGCCGGATATGCCCGATTGTAAACCACAGTGTCGGAAAGAGCTTCGTTGATTGCTTGTACGGATATGCCTGCGGCATTCTCCGTGATGATTACTGTCGATGCAGAGCTGAGGCTCATGACTGTCTCGTCGGCTGCGGCTGTCATGACGGTTAATAAGGTGATGTATATGGCGATGATGCGTTTCATTGATGTTGGTATTAACGTGAAATCAGAGAAGAGTGGAATTGATTAGAAGTTGAGGCTTA
This sequence comes from uncultured Bacteroides sp., assembly GCA_964442005.1. GTDB lineage: Bacteria > Bacteroidota > Bacteroidia > Bacteroidales > Muribaculaceae > JAAVFS01. Next base: position 2,264 of record CAYTWG010000089.1, read on the forward strand.
CACCTACAGCGCTGTGGCGGAACTGCGGTCCGTAGTCGCGGCGCATGGTAGTGAACGGAGATGAATAGTAGATGGCGATGCTTTTACGAAATCCGATCGAAACGTGTGCTTCGGGTGTCAGGAGCCGTTGGTGCAGCCCACTGAACGAGTCTTTCTGCCGGTGGTTGTCGATGATATATTTTGTCGAGCCTTTGGTGTTGAAATTGAAATTCAGGATAGCTGCAATCTCTATAAAGAATGATTTTCCGATGGTCTGGCTGATAGAGAAGGGTACTCTGAGATTGAAACTGCGTAGATGTCCTGATGCTTTGACTGCATTGTCGGGAGCGCGGTTGATTTCAACAGCCTGTGACGGCATGGATATTATGTAGCCCGGGCGGGTGCCGAACCGACGATAGGCGATGCCGAGTCCCGTGCGGAGATGGAGTCCTCCTCCCCGGGGTTGCCAGTCGCCTCCGACCAGATAGTTGAAGCCTATTTCCCAACCTCCGTCGATTACGTCGGAATTGCTCTCGATGAGTGCTCCGACATAAAGGTCATGCCCGAAGATGGTTGAGAATTTGGATCGTTTCTTTGCCCTGGATTTATGCCCTGAGGAACTGTTGAGAATGTTTACAAACGGAATGTCTATGTCGATCAGCGGCTCGCCTAAGATATTGTCGGCTGTCTCAGTGTTGAGGTCGTAGTCATAGGTTGTCGACCCGTTTTGTCCTGTGACATGTATTTGAGTCTTGTTGCCTGATGATTCGGTGATGGTGAGCGAAGTGACGTTGTGGAGCACTTTGACAGTGTCGGCGGGTTGTGACGTGATAGCACTGGCATTATAGGCAACTGATGCTATGATGGTCGCGGCAGATAGTAGAAGTTTCATTATCGTGGCTGTTTGTGATTTATCTTTTGAGAAGTTTTTTTACGGTAGCCGGCGAGGCGTCGCCCTGGAGATATAGCAGGATGATCTTGTCTCCGCCTGCGGGGTGCTGGTTTAGATATATGATGTAGCGCCTGATGCCTTTGTGTGCGGGCAGCGTGTAGAAACCGTAATAAAGTTTGCCGTCGCGGTATGATACCTCACGGTCGGTGGCTTTGGCGCCATCACGCGTGACGACCGGTTCGATCTCATCGGCAACTGAAGCCACGCCGCGGATTGTCAGGCTGTGGTACAGATCGAGGTTGTAAGCTTCAAGAGCATCACCTTTTTTTATAATGGTCTCCTGGGATGACGGTATTGAGCGGAATCGTCCGTCAAAAAGCTCATTTATTCCAAGTCCGGTCTGTGCCGCGGCGGTGAAAACGGCGACAATAGCGATTATTGAAAGGGATATAAGGCGTTTCATAATGATTGAGTGGGTGAAGTGGCACTTGTATGATCGAATATACCAGACAGATCACTGACATCGGCGGCAATGTCGGCGGCAACGGCTTCGTCAGCTATTGCGAGGTCACGCAGGTCGGCGGCGACATGGGACATAACGGTATTATGGTCGTTGACGAGTGCCGACCCGATGTAGGTCATGCAGTCGTGGCGTGTATTGCCGTGAGACACGGTCAGCAAAATTGCTGCCGCTGCCGCCGAGGACGCTACTGCGATTATGGAGCGGCGGAAAGATCGTGATGTCCGGCGACGTAGAGATGTAGCAGGCGAAGCATTGTGCGCGGTGGCGAAATAACCGATGACGGCACGAGCGCCGTCGATATTCTCGCCCTGAAGCGATGGGTCGGAGAGCAATTGGCGCAACCGGCGTTCCTCGTCGAGCGAGGTCAGCCCGTCGTAGTAGCGTTGCAAAAGGGTGTTGAGCGTTGAATAGTCGGTTGATTGTCTCATAGTCGGTTTTTTGAATGGTTAAAGTAACATTCTCTGACGGCACGACGGGCGCGGCTCAGAGTCATTCGGACGTTAGCCTCAGACATGGATGTCAGCCGAGCTATCTCGGCGATAGGTCGCTGCTCCATGTCGCGCATATAGATTACGGCACGCTGCATCGGTGGCAGTGCTGTATCGATGATTGCGCGGACGCGTGTGAGCGTATCGTCGATTTCCGTTGTAGTTGCCTGTGCGGAGTCATCGGGGATGTCGGAGATCTCCCTGTCGTCGGTACTGACAGTACAGACGGGACGGCGCAGGGTGTCGATGCAGATATTACGGACTGTTGTCACGGCTGAACCTTCGGTGTGGGAGCTGGAACTGAATGAGTCGCGTCGTTGCCAAAGTCGGAGAAACGCTTCCTGAAGGGCATCGCCGGCATCGTCATTTGAACCCAGCATCCGTTGAGCCATGTCGCGTAACCGCGACTGGATGCGTAGGAATGTAGATGTCAGCAGGTCGGTTTCCATTGAGCTTTTTGTTGATGTGACTACCGGGGAGGTCGTGAGATTGCATCATTAAGGATGCCGTCACAATCAGTAAACGAGCGAGACTGGGTTTTGCAACACAAATTTAAGAAAAATTTTGCACGGATAGGATAAAGGATTGGGAACCAATTTAAGAAGTTGTGGTCTCCGCCTATAAAAAGAGAGCTCCGGGGCTTCAATGCCCGGAGCTCTCGGTATGTAGTGGACAGGTGTCGCTCAAAGATGAGCCGACACCATGACATTGATGTTGTACTATGGTTTATTTCTTTTCTTTTTTCTTCTCGAGCTGTCGTGATATTGCTTCGAGAGCGACGTCGACGGCTTCCTCAAACGTGTCGGCGGTCTTTGTGGCAACAAAGTCGTCCATCTGCGGGACGCTGACACGAATGACTGCTTCCTTGTTCATCGTTGACTCGGGCTTTACTACTTTAAGGGTTACGTCGATGAGATTTACCGTGAGATTATGACGGGCAAGGCGCTCGGCTTTTTTGTTGATGAAATCGACGAGTTTCTGAGATGCATCGAAATGGATGGCTTGAATTCTTACTTCCATGATTATCCTCCTTTTTTTTGTGCACGGGGGTGTGCGTGTTGATAATTTTGTTTTAAGTCTCTGTAAGTGATATGTGTGTACACTTGAGTCGTAGCGAGTGACTGGTGTCCGAGCAGTTGCTGGACGGCATTGAGGTCGGCGCCGTTGTTGAGCATGTCTGACGCAAACGAATGACGCAGCACGTGAGGGCTCTGACGTTGTGAATGGACCTTTCCGGCGAGAGTCGAGTGTACGATACGATGTATCAGCATAGGATAGAGCGGGCGACCGTCGGGTCGCACGAAGAAACGGTCGGAGACTGTTTCGTCAGCCACAGAAGAGTGGCGCAGCTGTCGGTATTGCTCTATCATATCTCTAAGTTCGTCGCCGAAAGGAATAATTCTTTCTTTATTACGCTTGCCAAGGACTTTTAGTTCACAACGTCGAGTATCGACGTTGATGTCGGATAGGGTTTCAAGCTCGGCTTTTCGCATGCCGGTTGAATAGAACATAAGTATAATCAGTCGGTCGCGCAGTGATATGAAGTCGGCAGAGTCGAGCGGTTCGTCCAGTATAGAAGCCGTTTCGGCGGGTGGAATGTAGGAGGGAAGAGGGCTGTCGGTGCGAGGCAGGATGACGTCGGCGGCAGGGTTGTGCACGGTCATCCCCATGCGGGCGAGATAGCGATAAAATGCGCGCAGTGACTGAACTTTGCGGCGGAGCGTACGCTGGCTGTTTCCGGCAATGCTCAAATGGCGCAACCATGTGCGCAGATCAGATGCTGTGACATCTATCGGATTGAAGGTCTCGGGCTTGTTGCCGGTGGCAAATAGACGCCACTCTTCAAGGTCATGCTGATAAGACAAAACGGTGTGAACCGAATAGTTCAGTTCACACCGTATATATGTAATGAAATTGTTTATCAGCATGTTTTCAGTGATATATTAATGAAGCGGCTTAAGAAGCCGCGGATGTGCTGATTCCAGAGACGGTTACGAAATCAAGCGTTTCCCTGAAGGTTGGGCACTTCACCAAAGCGGTTGGTGATGGGCTCACTGGGTTGACAGCACCATACGATGTAGATGATTGTGCCTACCAAGGGAATGAAGTTGATGAAAAACCAGCCGCCGCCTTTACCTATGTCGTGCAGGCGCCGCCATGCGAGACCCAGTGACGGGAGCAGTGTGGCGAGACCGTATAGAGCACTAAGGACATAAGATAGTGTAGGAGATATCAAACCGAAAAGTAGTGTAATCACCCAAGAAGCGATGAAATTGAAGAGAATGAAGAACCAATACTCTGAACGTGAAGCACGTCCGGTGAAACAACAATAGTTTTTGAACGCGCGCGAAATAGCTTCGCCAAAAGATACTTGATACTGAAACATTTCTGTATATTATTAATGTTAAAAATATGATTAGCCGGTTTTTCTTTATTGGGCAATGACTACGGGATAGCTACATTGCAGAAACTGCGTTGCATAATAATTAAACGCAAAACGGTGTGAATCGACCGATTTTCGATTCACACCGTGATTGTATGTCCAAAAAGCATTTGCTTTCATTGCCTGTTTCGTTGTTGAGGTTTCTACAACGGTTGAGGTAATCATAGGGATGCACTCGGTCAGAGTGTATACGCTACATTGATTCCGTTGTAGGTTGACACTACGAAATTAGGCTATTCTTATTATATTTCCAAATAAAAAAGGGAAAAATTTGCACCTCCTTTCCTGAATATTGCTTTCAGGTCGTTTTTTTTAACGATTTAATTTTTAAAAGGAGATTATTCCTCAACGGCACGGAGTTTCTGTACGTAAACCGCTTTCATCATTTTCTTGCGGTTGGTAACAGAGGGTTTTTCAAATGCCTGACGACCGCGAAGTTCTTTCACGATGCCGGTTTTTTCAAATTTGCGCTTGAATTTCTTCAGTGCCTTTTCGATGTTTTCGCCTTCTTTAACTTGTACGATAATCATTTGTTAATAAAAATTTTGATGTTTGTTTTTAGTTCTTACTTTTAGCGGGGCAAAATTAAGCATAGTTTTTTACTCTGCAA
>CAYTWG010000090.1:0-7124 GCA_964442005.1 uncultured Bacteroides sp.
TGACAAGACACTCGGAAAGTTCCATCTCGATGGAATCGCACCCGCTCCGCGCTGCATACCTCAGATCGAAGTAACCTTTGAGGTGGATGCCAACGGTATCCTCAACGTGTCAGCTAAGGATAAGGCAACCGGTAAGGAGCAGAGCATCAGAATCGAGGCTTCAAGCGGTCTTACCGACGCCGAAATCAAGCGTATGAAAGAAGAGGCAGCAGCCAATGCAGCAGCCGACGCCAAAGAAAAAGAGCGCATCGACAAGCTCAACCAGGCTGACGCAATCATCTTCCAGACCGAGAAGCAGCTTCAGGAACTTGGCGACAAGATCCCCGCTGACAAGAAGGTCGCTATTGAGAATGCCGTCAACAAACTTAAAGAAGCTCACAAGGCTCAGAATATTGACGCAATCGATTCAGCAATCAAAGAAATCGAAACGACATTCGGTGCTGCTCAGCAGGACATCCTCAACGCACAGGCTCAGGCACAAGCCGGAGCACAGGCTGGTCCTCAGCCCGGTGCAGGAACCACACATGACAGCGGCGACGACCACGTAACCGACGTCGACTTCGAAGAAGTGAAATAATCCGTGCAGATAAAATCATAACTGAAAAAGAGAGGTGTAGCTCAATCGGCTACGCCTCTTTTTTTGTATCGATATAACGTTTATTAGATTGTTTGCGTATATTTGCATAGTAAAATATGATATAGCGAGAACCCGAAAAAGTCTATTATTACAATATGAAAAGAATAGTTTTAACGTTAGTAATATCGGTATTAACAATCAGTATTATGGCACAACAACCTAAATCACAAGCTGTCAAAATAACACAGACAGCCGGACACGATGCTCTGGGAGAGTTTGCTCCCGAGTTTGCTCATCTTAACGATGACATATTGTTTGGCGAAGTGTGGAGTCGAAACGATCTCCTCTCTCTTCGTGACCGAAGTCTCGTAACAATCACATCTCTTATTTCACAGGGAATTACCGACTCTTCTTTAACTTTCCATCTCCTGGAAGCAAAGAAAAACGGTATCGACCGCACTGAAATCGCCGAAATCATCACCCACATCGCATTTTATGCCGGATGGCCTAAGGCTTGGGCTGCCTTCCGCCTTGCAAAAGATGTGTGGAACGATGATATTACCGGTGACGATGCAAAGGCAATGTTTCAACGCGAAATGATTTTCCCGATAGGAGAACCCAATACGGCATATTCCCGCTACTTTATCGGCAATAGCTATCTCGCCCAGATCTCAACTGACCAGATACCGTTTGCCAATGTAACTTTTGAACCGGGATGCCGCAACAACTGGCATGTCCACAAAGCCGAGAACGGCGGTGGTCAGATGCTTGTAGGCGTAGCCGGACGCGGTTGGTATCAGGAAGAGGGCAAACCTGCGGTAGAGATTCTCCCGGGTACCGTCATCAATATTCCCGCCAATGTAAAGCACTGGCACGGTGCGGCAAAAGACTCATGGTTTGCCCACCTTGCATTTGCCGTTCCGGGCGAGAAGTCAGAAAACATCTGGTTGGAACCCGTCACCGACGATCAATACGACAGTCTGACAAAATAACCGTCAACCCTACTCCAATAAACAATGACTGACTCAGCTATGAGGTCCCCCCTCGCTGATTCAGTCATTGCTTTTCTATTCTATTTATACCGGTAATGCCCGATTTACTATCTCATGGAATTAACGACACCGACCGCGCTAATGATACAACTTTTTAAAATCTTTTAAATCGAAACCCTCGACAACAGCATAAAGTTTCTAAAATTTGCTGACATAACAAAGCCCTGGCTTGCGAAAGTCAGGGCTTCGTTTTAATGTTGTTCAACTTATACGGAGAGATCTTATTGTGATCTCTTAGTCCTTCTTGGAATAGAATTCGTAGCTGGGGGTGTCGATGAGATTCTGAAGGGCGGCACGTGCCACATCCCAACGATAGAACGGGAACATGTCGGTCTCGGCGGGGATGTGTACCTCTTTCTCATTCATCATGAACTTGACAATCACGTCGCCTTTCTTATTTTTAAACAGGATCATCTGTACGTTTGCAGCCATAGGCGAGACCTTATAGTCGGCATAGGATTCAAACAATTTGTTGGGATCCGACTCATTGCCGTGGCACTCGTCAAACTGCATCAGTGCTGCAAACGGAATAATGTTGCCATCATGACCGAAACGCAGCGTAGCTCCGTTGTCGCCGTTGGCGATATACTCGTCAGCGGTCAAAAGGAAGTTGTTGAGCAGACGTTTGGCATTGTCAGTGAAGAGACCCTTGCTCTCGGGATTGCAGGCATTGTGGGAATAAAAATCATAGTTGAATGCCTGCCACAGGTTGAACAGTTCTTCCTGCGTGAAAATATCATAGAAGCTGACAGGTGTCTCCATGTTCTGCATGTCGACAGCAATCCAGTAAAGTCCCCACATGAGGTCTCCGGGATTGATATTATTGTCAGCAAGATATTTTTCATCCTTGAAAAGCGACTTCATCATGCGGTCAGGATTGGTCATCTCGGCTTTAAAAGCATTTGCCTTAGTGGTGCACGGACCGTCCCAACGGTTATAAACCGATGACTCGGGCGAACTGTAACACAGATATGCCATGTTGCGGTGGTTGGACTCCATAGGAATCACGAGCGACGGTTTAAACTCCTTAAGAGCCTCGCAGAATGCAAACATTGAGTGAGCGCAACGCATTATGACCGACGACCGTGCCGTCATCACCGGGTTGCCTGCAAATATCTCGGGATAAGCCTTATACAGACGGGTGGCAATCGCACGGTGCTGACGGTAACCGAGAGGCGACAGCTCGCCTCCCTTACCCTCAGCCTCAGCCCACACCGGGACAAGTCGATTATACACATCCTCGCCAAGCTCGGTCAGCGCTCCTTTTTCCTTTGCCGCAGCAAAGATATTAAACACTTTGGAATAGTCCTCGTCATTGATAAGGTAGCGCGAGCCATGACGACCGTAGTGGCTCACATAGAAAGGTTTGTAGCCTTTAGGCGCAGGGGTGTTGGCACTTGCCTCAACGGGATAAGCATAGTACACACCGGCACACTTCTCGGGCGTAGCATACATTTCTTCACGGGTGGTCTGTGCAGAAGCAAGCAGAGCACATCCGCCGAGCACAATTGAGATAATCGATCTTTTCATAATGTGAGAGAGGGTTCTCTTAATCTGGTTAAATATTATAATTGTAAGTAGAATTTACATTACACCACGCTCGCGCAACTTGCACTGCCATGCCCATGCCGAACGCATCGTGTCGGCAATAGGTGTCTCGGCTTTCCAACCGAGGACATTGTTGGCATAAGCGGGATTTGCCCATACTTTCTCGATGTCACCTGCACGGCGACCTACGATCTTGTGGGGCACTTTGACACCGGTCGCACCTTCAAATGCAGCTATGAGTTCAAGAACCGAGAGACCTATACCGGTTCCGAGGTTAAAGATCTCAATCTTGTCCTCGCTCTTGTCCTCAAGCATGCGTTCTACGGCGATAACATGAGCCTTGGCAAGGTCTACGACATTGATATAGTCGCGGATGCAAGACCCGTCGGGAGTGTTATAATCGTTACCAAACACGCTGAGCTCTTTGCGGATTCCCATCGCGGTCTGTGTCAGGAAGGGGATGAGATTCTGAGGCACGCCGTTGGGAAGCTCGCCGATCTCTGCCGAGGGATGAGCACCTACAGGGTTGAAATAACGCAGAATAACGCTCTTGAACGGAGCTCCGGCGTTGATTACGTCAGTGATGATTTCCTCAGAAATCTGCTTGGTATTGCCGTAGGGCGAAGTAGCTTTCTTGATGGGTGCAGCTTCAGTGACCGGATTCTCGTCAGGCTCGCCATAAACAGTGCATGATGAAGAGAACACGATACCCTTTACATCGTTGAGCTGCATCTGCTCGAGGAGATTCATCAGCGTGTTAAGATTGTTGCGGTAATATAGGATAGGTTTCTGCATCGACTCACCGACAGCTTTGCTTGCTGCAAAATTGATGATACCCTTTATGTCGGGATAATTCTTGAAAAGCTCGGTGAGAGCCGCCATGTCGGTACAGTCAGCTTCAACAAAGTCAGGTCGTATGCCGGTGATACGTTCGATACCGTCAATTACATCCCGGTTACTGTTTGAAAGGTTATCAATGATAACTACCGGATATCCGGCATTCTGCAGTTCAACAACAGTGTGAGACCCTATGTATCCGGTTCCGCCGGTTACGAGAATACGATCCTTTTTCATGTGACTAATAGTTTATAGGTTATTGTGTGAATAAATTTTTAATCGAGAGAGCAAATTTAACTATTTATTTTGTTTTCACCAAGGTATATGACTGACATTTCACAGTTACGGCAATCAAAATCGAGACGGAAACTGTTGTCGGCACTCTTAATATAGAGAGGTCCCTGCAATTTTTTCGCGCCGGGGGTCTTAAGGCAACAACCGAGCTCGCGCCGCAGACAATAGCGGGTGAGCATCACGGGCATTTCGCCTGGCTGACGATTGCCACACTCGGCTGCACGTTCCATCGACTTCACTCCATGACTACGATAAAACTCCTCGGCTCGACTATTGGCAACATTGTCATGATAGGTGAGTCGTGACTCGGGATACGGGGCTCCCGTATCGGCTCTTCGATAGTCATATCGATAAGTGGCACGCCGCGCACGGTCAAGGCTCTCAGTCGCGTCGCGCCTTAGAGCCGAGAGCACTGAAGCGGGAATGAACCGGCTGCCTACATTGTCAGTGACGGCGGTCACACTGTATATCGTCCCGCCGGTCTTTGTCAACGCCCTCAGTCGGGCATCTTCCTGCGGGGTACGCGCTTCGCTCATCTCGACATCGGCTGTCACCGTTACCGTCTGTCGCCCGTCAGATAGATCAAGAGCCAGGCGGCTGTCGCCGACAGGACGCAATGTCATCGTAACGGGAATGACACGCCGAGCCGTATCACCCTTCAATTCCGATTCAAATTTTATATCACGGTTACGGAACAGAACTGTCCCAACCGGCAACCGCTGATCCGAAGCGGGAAACAGACGATTACCTTCCACACTGTTTACCCGGAATCCGGTAAAACGTCCCGACCCGTCGAAATATCCCAACCCGTCGCCGTTATTAAGTTGAGCGAGCGGATTAACAGTTACACTCCGACCGTCACTCTTTATGACCGTAGCGACCTTAGCTCCGGTCGACTTAGGCGTATCAAAGGTCGCCATCGCACCCTGATGCCTGTCTCGCAGAAAATATTCGGTAAATCCACGATTGAAACTTGCACGGACATCGGGAGTGAACGATAGTTCCACCACCCCGTCACTCGCACGGCAATACCGCTCGGGCTGGGCGTCAATCACCTTGTCGAGTTCCCTCCGATAAGCCGCGACAACGTTCTTGACGTAGTTTTCGTCCTTAAGACGACCTTCGATTTTAAAAGACGAAACACCGGCATCCATCATCTCGGCAAGACGCGTTACACGGTTCATGTCTTTAAGCGACAGAAGGTGCTTTCCGGTCAATATGCGCTCGCCGGAACCGTCGATAAGGTCATAGGGCAACCGACACATCTGGGCACACTCGCCACGGTTGGCACTGCGCCCTGTAACAGCCCAACTCGCCTGACAGTTGCCGCTGTAACTCACGCATAACGCTCCATGGACAAACGCCTCAAGGGGCACAGTCGTCACGTCGCTTATAGACCGTATCTCACTGAGTGTCAGCTCACGTGCCAGAACTATCTGCGAGAATCCCGCATCCTGAAGAAATCTTGCCTTCCCGGGGGTACGTGTATCACACTGTGTGCTTGCATGCAATGCTATCGGGGGCAGGTCAAGCCGCAGAATCCCCATATCCTGCACTATCAGAGCGTCGACCCCGGCACGGTATAGTTCATAGATCAACTGCTCTACAGCCTTGAGCTCGTCGTCATATACAATCGTGTTGGTCGTTACATAAACACGCGCATTGAAACGGTGGGCATGCTCCACGACCCGGACTATGTCAGTGACGCTGTTACCGGCAGCAGAGCGTGCTCCATGATGACCCGCACCGATATAAACGGCATCGGCACCGTGATTGATGGCACTGATTGCAATATCGGCATTACGAGCCGGAGCGAGTAATTCAATCGGACGTGGCATGTTGATAACTGGATAAAGAAATATTGTTAATGAAAATAAAGCCGGCTTGCTCTCGCAAACCGGCTTTTATTCGGAATATTATCATTTCCCCATAGGATTATGGGGAAAAGTGTAGTATTCTTATTATTCGGCTACAACCTCGAAGGGTATTTCAACCGAAACATCCTTGTGAAGTTTCAGAACGGCGGTGTACTTACCGAGTTCCTTAACAGGCTGTTTCAGGATGATAACCTTGCGGTCAACAGTGTGACCTTCTTTCTCGAGAGCTTCAGCAATCTGGATGTTGTTGACCGAACCGAAGATAGTGCCGACAGCGCTTGCTTTTGCACCGATAGTGAGAGCTACGCCTTCAAGTGAAGCTGCGAGAGCCTCAGCGTCAGCCTTGATTTTAGCGATCTTGTGAGCGCGCTGCTTCTGGTTTTCGGCGAGCACCTTAAGAGCTGAGGGTGAAGCGATAACAGCTTTTCCCTGGGGGATGAGGTAGTTACGACCGTAACCGTCTTTCACTTCAACAACATCATCCTTGTATCCAAGGTTGTGGATGTCTTCTTTAAGTATAATTTTCATAACTGTTTCCTAAGCTTTTAAGGGTTTATTTCATCAAGTCGGTTACATAGGGGAGAAGTGCGAGGTGACGTGAACGCTTAACAGCCTGAGCCACACGGCGCTGGAATTTCAGTGAAGTTCCGGTAATACGACGGGGAAGGATTTTGCCCTGCTCGTTGAGGAACTTTTTGAGGAATTCGGGATCCTTGTAATCGATATACTTGATACCGCTTCTCTTGAAACGGCAATATTTTTTCTTCTTAACGTCCACTGACAGCGGAGTGAGATAACGAATTTCTGATTGTGCCTGTGCCATGATTTAGTCCTCCTTTACTTCTTCTTTAGGTGCATTTGCTTTTGCGGATTTCAAGCTACGACGCTTTGCTGCATATTCAGCTGCATACTTGTCGTTGCGGAAAGTCAAGAAACGGA
>CAYTWG010000091.1:0-7047 GCA_964442005.1 uncultured Bacteroides sp.
CCCGCGACCCTCAGCTTGGGAAGCTGATGCTCTACCAACTGAGCTACTACCGCAATTATTGGCTTGATTGTTGCTGCAAAGTTAAGCAATGTGACGGTATAAATCAAGTGTTGGCAGAAACTTTTTTTGTCGACACTTTAAACACATGTTTCATGACGCTATGATCCGTCGGGTCTTTGCCGCTTTTACGGGTGTAAAAAACAAGTCAGCCGACAGAGCGAACTGTCGGCTGACCCGGTTTATGATGAGTTAAGTCTTTCTATCCGTTCAGGAAAAATCAGAGGATAGAAGAGAGGTTGAAGTTAGCAAATTCGAGATCCTTTGCAGCTTTCTTTGCAAGAGATTTGTCGAGTTTGATAGCCTGACGGAGGTTAGAGTTAACCATGCTGTCGTTGTTGGTGCGGGCACCGAGTACAGCCATCAGGTAGTAAGTGGTGGCGTCAGGATTGCTGATAGCAGAAAGAGTAGACTTAGCCTTGCTGTAATCCTTGGTGAGGATCTGTGCAAGTGCGGCGTTGTTAGACTTAACGTCGCCGAATGCTTTAACAGCAGCATTGTTGTCACCGGTGATGATATAATATGTACCGAGAGCTTCGCCGAGTTCGTCAACGCCTGCCGCGCTACCGAATTTCTGGTTTGCGCCCTTGTAGTCTTTGTCGATCATGGCGATAAGTCCGAGGTTCATCTGGGGTTCACCTTCGTTGGGAGCGATGCGGGCGGCCTGAGCGAAGTTAGCCTTAGCAGCGTCGTAATCTCCGGCGATGAACTGAGTCATACCGAGGTCGTTGAATGTACGCCAGTCATTGGGGTACTGTGCGGCTGCGGTGTTGTAGATCTTCATCTTCTGAGCGTTGTCGTTGGTGAGAGTAGCGCAGTAGAGGATTTCGTCAACAGAGAGCTGAGCGGGATCAGAAACGAAGAGTGCCTGGATTTCTTCATCGCTCTTACCGATCACGTTGATAGATGCTGTGATGCGAGAGTAACGGAGCTGGGGAAGAATGGTTTCAGCAAGCTGATCGAAGATTGAAGAGAGATTGCGGATTTCGCGTTCGCGCTGCTCGGGGTCTTTGTACATTGAGAGAACGCTGAGGATGAGGTCCTTGTCCTGAATGTTGCTTGCAGCAACGAGTTTCTGGAAGCCTTCCCAGTCTTCAGCTGTGAATTGAGCGGTGATGTCACCGAAGTTGGTTACGTTTTCTTTAGCAAGCTGTTTGTTGACAAACTCGGTAGTGGTTTTCTCACGATTAGCGGCGAGGCGTTCGTTGAATGCCATTGTACCGTCGGGAGAAGCGTAAGAAGAAATGTTGATTTCTTCGATTTCGCGGTTGTCAGCGTTGTTGGCTTTTACGATTTCCTCGTTGAGAGCATCCATCTGTGCGGTACCGATCTGGTTTTTACGGATGTTTGCCTGGTTGATGAGGAAGAGAATGTCAGCAGCGTATTTCTCGTTGATGATGCGCTGGAACTTGTCAGCGCCGATAGCGGGTAATACGGTAACTGCACTTGCGATAGAAGCGGTAGAGATAACGCCGTTAGCAACCTTTACGTTGGGAAGAACATATTTTTTACCGCCCTGAGTTACATTGAAAGTAAGAACGAGCTCGCTCTGGATCATTTCGGGCTGATAGTTGTAAGAAACGGGAATGGTTACTGTACCGCCGTTATCGTAGCTTACAACAGGAGCGTTGCCGCGTACCTTCTCACCCTGGAAAGAGTAAGCCTGAGAAGCGACCTGCTGACCGTCAAACTGGAGGTAGGGGGTAACTGTAACAGTGGCGTTTTTCTTGAAGAACTTGGCGGGAATACGTGCTGTGATGGTAGCAGGGATACGTTCGCCAACAACTTCTAATGGAGAAGGGTTCACACTGAAATTGTCAGATGTAAACGGATTGAGCTTCTTGTTACATCCGGTCATGAGCATGGAAGTAACAGCTGCAATTGCGATAAATGATTTGAAATTCATGTGATAATGTATTAATACTTATATAAATAGTTTTAAAAACGTGGTATATAAAATTACCGAAAGTTATTGCAAGATCTCCCGGTTTCTTTTAGTGCTCAAAATGTTAGTGCAAAGATAGCAACAATATTTCTAAGTTGCTAATTTTATCTGAATTTTTGACTTTATTGTGAAAAAAAACTGAAAAAACATTTTGGCGCTTTGTGCGACCGTCTTTTTTCGCTTGTCGCCAGAAAAAAAAGTTGTATCTTCGCAAAATGAAACCGTAACACTGATTACACAGATGATTAAAGCCCGCGACATAAAAAAACGATATGATAGCCTTGAAGTTCTCAAGGGTATCGATATTGATATCTACGATGGTGAGATTGTGTCGATCGTCGGTCCGTCGGGCGCCGGTAAGACTACTCTGTTGCAAATAATCGGGTCGCTTGACCGCCCTGACAGCGGGACGGTGGAGTATGACGGCACTGACGTGTTTTCATTGCGTGACAATGCCATGGCGGCTTTTCGTAATGCCAATATCGGTTTCGTGTTTCAGTTTCATCAACTGTTGCCTGAGTTCTCGATGATAGAAAATGTCGCTATGCCGGCTCTTATAGGCGGAGCGCGGCGCGACGAGGCTTTTGCCCGTGCCCGTCATCTGATAGATTATCTCGGACTGGGTGATCGTTGTGACCATCGACCCGCCGAGTTGTCGGGAGGCGAGCGTCAGCGCGCTGCTGTCGCACGGGCTCTTGTCAACAATCCCAAGATAGTCCTTGCCGACGAGCCGTCGGGAAGTCTCGATTCACGTAACCGGGCTGACTTGCACCGGCTTTTCTTTGATCTGCGTCGTGATATGGGGCATACGTTTGTTATCGTGACACATGACGAGTCGCTCGCTGCTGATACTGACCGTATAGTCCACATGAGGGACGGAATTATAAGTGATATAACCGTTAACCGCTCTGTCGTGTCATGAAAAGAGGTCTTGGATTGATTGTTGCGGGAATTGTCCTGGGGCTTCCGGTTCTTACGGGATCGTGCAGTGACAGAAACGATTTTAGTGAGGAAATCATAAGTTACGATATTGTCAAACTTGAAGCGCAGAACGAACAGCTTGCCGATTTCACGCTTCAGAAACCGCGATCGTCGGACGTCGTGACATATCGGTCTTTACCTCTTATTGATACTAATCTGGTCAAGATAGGTCAATGCCTGCGCATTGCGTATATCCCGAAAAACGGGGTACCATACACCTCTGGTGAAATTATTCTTAAAGGATATCAGCCGGTCAATAACGACACGCTCCGCTCGGGACGTATAGCCAATTATCCCGATTGGAACCGCGATCCGGTCTATCTGTTGAGTGCGTGGCTGTCGGGCGACCATCTTAATATTCACTGCCGGCTTGCCTATGACGAGGCGCCGAGAGTTCTGCGTCTGCTTGCCGACTCGCTGTCGATCGACGATCCGATGCCTGAATGTTATTTGATGCACACTCTTAAGGAGCCTGTCAACAGTTTCATGCGTGCCTATTACATCTCGTTTGATGTCTCGGCGTTGAGGGCTAAAGAAGGGTGTCGCGGTCTGCGGCTCAGACTTAATAATTCCAATCTGCCGGTTGACACTGTGCTTGTCGAGTTTTAGCGGCAGTATCATTATTTTGAAAAACAATTAATTGAATTACAAACATATAAATAAATTGTAAAAATGGAACAGAACAAAAAACAAGAAATAAAAATCGAACTCACTCCTGAAGTAGCTAACGGACATTATGCCAATCTTGCTGTAATCTCCCATACTCCCGGCGAGTTTTTCATCGACTTCATCACTGTAGCTCCCAATATGCCTCAGGCTAAGGTTCAGAGCCGTATAATCATGAATCCTGAAAATGCCAAGAATCTTCTTTTTGCCCTCCGTGACAATATTCAGAAGTATGAGGCTACATTCGGTAACATAGAGCGTAAGATGCCTCTGAATCCCGGCAACAAGGGTGGCAACGGTGAAATTCCCAATCCTTTCATGGCGTGATAGTTGCCTTGTCAGGTGCCATTTTTCCCCCCGATAAGTAACGTATAAATAATCATACTCTTCAATCCCTCAGACGGAATTATGAAAGAGAACAATTTCACCATATACAACTCTCTCTCGCGCATGAAAGAGCTGTTTCGCCCGCTTCATCCCGAGATGGTAGGCATGTATGTGTGCGGTCCCACCGTCTATGGCGACGGGCACCTCGGACATGCACGTCCGGCTATCACGTTTGACGTCCTTTACCGCTATTTGCGCCACCTTGGCTACAAGGTACGTTATGTCCGCAACATAACTGATGTAGGGCATCTTGAACATGACGCAGATGATGGAGAGGATAAGGTCGCCAAAAAAGCGCGTCTTGAACAGCTCGAGCCGATGGAGGTCGTGCAGCACTATCTCAACCGTTATCACGAAGCGATGGCGCGTCTCAATGTGCTTCCACCTTCGATTGAGCCTCATGCCTCGGGACACATAATCGAACAGATAGAATATATTAAAAAGATTCTTGACAGCGGTTATGCCTACGAGAGTGAGGGATCGGTCTATTTTGATGTGCCAAAGTATAACCGCGATTTCCACTACGGAAAACTGTCGGGTAGAAATATCGATGAGCTGCTTTCAGAGACACGTGCGCTAGACGGACAATCGGAGAAACATCATCCCGCTGATTTCGCTTTGTGGAAGAAGGCTGCGCCTGAGCATATAATGCACTGGCCGTCGCCCTGGAGCGAAGGATTTCCGGGATGGCATCTCGAGTGTTCTACGATGGGCGAGAAATATCTCGGCGAGCAGTTTGACATACATGGTGGCGGGATGGACCTCAAATTCCCTCACCATGAGTGCGAGATCGCTCAGTCGGTGGCTCACAACGGTCATGAGACAGTGCACTATTGGATGCACAATAACATGATTACGATCAATGGTCAGAAAATGGGCAAGTCGCTGGGTAATTTCATTACACTCGACGAGTTCTTCACCGGCAGCCATCCGTTGCTTACTCAGGCTTACAGTCCTATGACAATCCGTTTCTTCATCCTTCAGGCACAGTATCGCAGCACGGTGGATTTCTCTAACGAGGCTCTTCAGGGTTCGGAGAAGGCACTGCGCCGTATGCTCGAAGGGTGGCATCGGCTTCAGGATCTCAAGCCGTCGGAATCTTCGACCGTTGCAGCAGAGGTTGACGCTCTTGAGGCAAAATGCTACGAGGCGCTTGACGATGACCTCAATACTCCGATCGTGATAGCCCACCTGTTTGATGCGTGCCGTATTGTCAATCAGATTAATGATCACAATGCTACGGCAACGGCTGAGGACCTGGAAAAACTGAAGAAACTGTTCAATACGTTCCTGTTTGATATCCTTGGAATACGCGATGAACTCAATGCCGGAGGCGGTGCAGGAGAGACCAAACCCTATGAAGAGGCGGTTGATCTGTTGCTTGAGATCCGTTCCGACGCCAAGTCGCGTAAGGACTGGGCGACAAGTGATCTTATACGTAACCGGCTCCAGGAGATCGGATTTGACGTGAAAGATACAAAGGACGGATACGAATGGACATTGCGTAAGTAACCTCCAAAAGCAACCGTGATATAAGATGACGGGGGCTGCGGCTGATAACATGCCGCGGTCCCCGTCACTCGTTTCTCAATGGCTATGAGCCATATATGATGAAAAGGAGTTGAGTCTGCGCGACTTAACTCCTTTTTGTGATGTTGTCTTACCTGGATTCGAACCAAGACAGGCAGAACCAAAAACTGCAGTGCTACCATTACACCATAAGACAATCCTCTTGCCCAAGCCTTGAAGCCTAAAGCGTTGCAAAGGTAGGAAGTTTATTTGTCATCTGCAAGCGTTTGATTAAATTTTTGCGCTTGCAGAGTGTTGTGTAGCCCTATTGGAGCGGTAGTGTCGTTACTTGGCGATAAGCAGGAAGTAATTTTTCTTGCCTTTCTGGACAAGGATGTATTTTCCGTTCAGAAGCATATCGGTTGAAGCCGGTGCGTATGCGTCGGTCACCTTTTCCTTATTGATAGAGAAACCTCCCTGCTGTGCAAGTTTGCGTAACTCACCCTTGGATGGGAAAACCGGTGCCTTGTCGACAAGGAGATCGGCGAGTTTGATGCCGTCATTAATGTCGGCGAGTGCTACCTCAAATGTGGGAACTCCCTCAAATACAGCGAGGAGGGTGTCCTCGTCGATTTTCTTAAGTGTTTCCGATGCTTTGTTACTGAAGAGAATCTGTGAAGCTTCAACCGCGGCATCATAGTCGGCGGCACTATGTACCATTGTGGTGATTTCTTTAGCAAGGCGTTTCTGGAGAGGACGCTGACCGGGGTCGGCTGCCTGCTGTTTCATGAGTTCTTCGATTTCTTCACGTGTCAGTTCGGTGAAAATCTTGATATATTTCTCGGCGTCGGCATCGGATACATTCAGCCAGAACTGGTAGAACTTATAGGGAGAGGTGTATCGCGGATCCAGCCAGACGTTGCCGCTCTCGGTTTTACCGAATTTACCGCCGTCAGCCTTGGTAATAAGGGGGCATGTAAGTGCGAAAACCTCTTCCTCGCCGGCTTTACGACGTATAAGCTCGGTGCCGGTAGTCATATTGCCCCACTGGTCGGAGCCGCCAAGCTGCAGACGGCAGTTCTTGGTCTGGAAAAGGTGCAGGAAATCGTAGCCCTGCAGTAGCTGATAAGAGAACTCGGTGAATGACATGCCGTCACGTGCTTCACCCGACAGGCGCTTCTTGACAGAGTCTTTAGCCATCATGTAGTTGACGGTTATGTGCTTGCCGATGTCACGGATGAACTCAAGGAACGAGAAGTTCTTCATCCAGTCGTAGTTGTTGACGAGCTCGGCTGCATTTGGGGCGTCGCTGTCAAAGTCAAGAAACTTGGAAAGTTGGCGCTTGATTGCCTCTTGATTATGGCGCAGAGTTTCTTCGTCGATGAGTTTGCGTTCCTGGCTCTTCATCGAGGGGTCGCCAATCATGCCGGTGGCTCCGCCGACAAGGGCGATGGGCTTGTGTCCGGCGCTCTGGAAGTGTTTCAGCATCATTACGCCTACAA
>CAYTWG010000092.1:0-6828 GCA_964442005.1 uncultured Bacteroides sp.
TTACATCACGGCAATTTTCGTTGTAACAACCGTAACAATACTGTCACAATCCCCGGTTTCAGCAACATCAATGTAACACATAATGCGTATCAAACACACAATAAATCACCCCTGTTTTGTCACAAATCCTGTAACATCTTGCCAATCGAAACATAAACCGGTGTACAATTGTTAAACATATAGTTTCAACTCACATGACAAAAAAATACGACAATGAAAGATATAACCGAAAAACAACAGTCTGTAAAAAAAATATGGAGGGAATGTTTCAACGATACTCCTCAGTGGATCGACATGTACTTCTCTCGAGTATATAATGATGATGACGCGTTTGTGCTGACGAAAGATGACAAGGTGGTCAGCTCACTGCTACTGCTCCGGTACAAGATGAATTTCCACGGTGAATTGATACCCGTCAGCTATGTCTCCGGAGCGGCAACGAGACCTCACTATCGGGGAAACGGCAACATGACAAGTCTGATGACCGATGCTATAAGAAGTGCCTATGACCGGGGAGACGTGCTGATGACACTCATTCCTGCTCAACGCCGGTTGTATTTCTACTATGATAAGTTTAATTTCTCAACAGTATTTTATATTGACGAGGAGCGATACACTCCGCTCCACAGTTTCGACTCAGACGGGGCATACTCGGTTTGCGACATCCACGACGCCGACGTTTACGAGACATTCAGCAATCTACTGATGGCACGCAACTGTTCAATCGCTCATTCCGGTGCCGACTTTGACAATATCCTTGAAGACAATCGTCTGGACGGAGGCAAAGCAATTGCCCTGCGTGACGACGCGAGCGGCAATGTCGCGGCAATCGTTATCGGACATGTAAACGACGACCGTCTTGTAATATCCGAACTCCTTGCTGTCAGCGACGATGCACGCAACGCGGCAATCAATGAACTAAGGAAATATTTTCCGCACATGCCGATCACAGTAATAGCTCCACCTGACAACCGGCGCATACCGGTACATGCACGCGGGATGGCTCGAATTGTCAATGTCAAAAAACTGTTTGAAGTCTATGCTCGCCGTTATCCACGGTTGAAAATGGCTATCAGGGTCAGTGATCCGATTATTGAGAACAATAATCACATCTATATAATAGACAACGGTGAGGTTGTGATAAACGACGGATTCGGCGGACGGCTCGACCTTGATGTTACTATCGATGTTTTGACTTCGATAGTGTTCAGTCAGGAGCAGATAGGCGAGATATTCAACTTGCCGACCGCACGTCCATATATATCGCTTATGATGGATTAACGTGCAAGGTTGAGATTGAGCGATATGCCGTATGCGCTGTTGGTAGTGGGGTAAGACGATGTCGATACAAGAGGCGTATTGATCTGATGATCAAAATAAGCGGCAATGGTCAGACGTCGACTGAGGACATAACTTGCGGTAAAGTTGATCGACACAGCGCGTGTGCCGCTTGTAGCCTGAGTGTAGTTACTCTCAATACGGCGTATCAGCGCCTGATTTTCCGAGAATGTGAAGTCAGCGTTAAGTGTGAGGTCATTGCTGACTCCGGTCTGCGATCCTTTCATCTTGAGCACAGTATTGAATCCGACAATCTTGTAACCCGCACCGATAGTAATGCCCTTGTTGGTTGCTTCAACAACCTGTCCGGCGCTTGAGTTTAGCGTCAACGTACGGCTGTCACGGTATTCGGCATTGACGTCGATGTCGTTCTTCAGCGTAACCTTTACACCGATAAGCGGAGCAAATTTTTCAGTAATGGCAACTGACGAAATATTGAAAGGCGAGGAGGGAATGGGCTCGCCTGTGAGTTCGTCACGAGTAAAACCGCACTCGCCGTCGGCGCTGACCCAGTTAAGATAACTCGAAAAATTCCCGACCGAATAGGTACACTGATAGGCGTGTGTCAGAGTAAACGCCTTGAAAATATCGCGCATCTTACCGAGGTTGATAAATCCGTCATAGGTCACTCGCCAGTTGGGAAGCACGGCGGCAAACGACGGGAACGGATCAGTATAGATCGTATGAGGGTTACGACCTGTATATGCAGCGACAAAGGCTGGAATCAACACGTCGCTGCTCGTCGTCGAGATCGTGCCCACCTCGGGATTGAACGGAGTACCGGCAAGAGGATTGCCTCTCATGAAACCACCGTCGGGATAGCTGAGACCCCGGTAGCGGTCCTCAATACGACCTGCGACAACCGGTATGTTGCCGAGGAATGTCTCAAACGCTTTGCTATAATAACCGGTGGATGCATTGCTCGATCCGAGTGCTGTCGCAATTGCACAGTGGGTTTTAGTGTAACTTCCGGTACGTGACACGGGCATATCGGCATACATAAACTGTATCTGATTGGTACGGTTGTCAGTACGGTTGGTCGTAAGCTGAATCTTCAGTCCCTTGATTGGCTCGAGATTAAGTTCAAGATTGAGTTCATTGGTATTTGACCACATTGCCGGAGAGGTCTGTCCGTCATCAGTGATAAGCCATCCGCGCTCTTTTGCCTTATAGATATAATTCTCATCGGCAAAACCAAATGCAAAATCGAGACCGGGAGACATGGGACCATAAGCCGACGACTGTCCGAACACATCACCTATCGATGGACGGAACAGAGGCAATGACAACGATTTGGAGCGCTTCCAACGGACTGATGCGCTTCGCGGACTCATGATAAGGCGGGTCGCATATTCGCCCACTTCGCGCAACATGCTCTTCTCCTCTTTCAACAACTCGACAATGGTAAATTTTATATTCTGATCGCCTGTCGTCAAGACCTCGACCGTATTGGCATCGACAACACGTGTCTTTACGATAAACGGTTCGCCTGCCGTAGTTGCAGCCGTCACCTTTACCTTACGGTTACGCAGGTTGTGCTTTATAGTAAAAGTCGTGTCGGGTTTCAGTTTGAATGTACGTTCAAACTTCTTTGCTTTCTTCTCCTTTGTCGGTTTGCGGGTATTGGCAAAACGCTTGTTAACATCCTTTACAAACGGAATCTTATTGTAGAGCGACTCAAAGTTCAGTCTGCCATCGACATTCCATGACGCTTGATTGGCGATAGTGTTACCAAGACTTACACCGTCGACAGTTGCACCACGATCCCATCGATAAGTAGCGTTATAAGAGACTGACCCGGTTATGAAATCAAGAACCGGCACCTTATTGAACGGAGCCTTATAGGTCGCTACGAAAGACTGGTTGTACCCCCACGGCGTACCGAGGTTGCGGATACTTTGCCACACGGTGTCTTTCCATTCCTTATATTTGTCAGGGAACAGTTTACGGTTGACAGCACCTATTGTCTCCTCGATGCGCGCCGATGTATTGGAATTAAACGAGAAGTTGAGCTGTCGTGTGAGATTCCATGTCAGTGACAACTGACGGTCCCACAAGAAGTTTTTACTTACCGAAACCGGAAGCTGGAACATGACATCAGTCTCGCTACGGGTCTGTTGCTCATAATAGTAGCGCGACATGGTTGTCAGGAACGTTATGTTATTGGGCAGATAATTTATCTCCCACTCCTTGAAGAACTTAAGATTCTTGTTTTTGCTCTTCATCCAGCCAAAAGGCTTAAGTCCCTTTACATAGGGAGTATAGGCATATTGGAACGATCCGCGGAAGTCATTGGTATTCTCATATTCGGTCGTCGGATCCATCTTTGCCTGCTTGTTAAACGAGAAATTAAACGTGAAGTTTGCCGGATCCCAAGGCATGGGATTCTTACTCTGCACGTCAAACTTCAGTCCAGAGAGGCTGAAACTCTGTATCGTCGACCGCTCGACCGCAAATGAGTTTATCGAGTCCTTTTCCTGTTTTGTAGCACCGTCAAGAGCATCTTTCAGCAACACATCCTGGTCAAGCGGATTGTACTTTGGAGTAGTCTTTTCCTTGGTAATGGAATAAAACACCGGAGCTCGCAGTTTTGCCGACTCAGGCAGCAGACGACCGGCATCAGCCTGCACGGCAAAGTTATACTGCTCATAATCGTCCAAACGGCGCTCGTTGAGCGACTGATCGACACCGCCGAAACCTGCCGTCTCCATGTGCGAGCCAAAGTTAAGGGTCGCTATATCCGACACACTGAGATTGGCATTGACTTTTGCTCCCCAACCTCCGCTCTCATTAAACTGTGTGACTTTCAATTCATTGACCCAGACAATACCGTCTTTGACCGTACTTGAGTTGTTGCGTACACCAATCAGGATGACACGCACGTCACTCAGTGACGGATTTCCCATAACAGCCATACGGTTGCGTTCGTTGTCAGGGTCTCGACCGGTGTAAAGCGTCGAGAAGCCAACGTTGCTGCCCTCCTCGCTCTTTACGCGGTTACGCTCTTTCTTCAAATCGACAAGATTCTGCAATGGAAGATTGAGAAAGTTGTTTTCGGGCCATACGATATATTGATCGGACGGGAGATAGGTATTATATTCACCCGGGGGAGTGAGTTGCAACGGTATTTCATACTCATAGAAGTTATTCTTCACGTCAGTACCGAGACGTACAAATACCGACAACTCGCCGCTGCGGAGATTGGTCACATCGTCGATAAGGCTCTCAGCGTGGACAAACATCTGGAGACGCTTGTAGTTGCGCAAATCAAGCTGTGTGTTACGGTAGACGGCACGTGCGTCGCCAGCCTGGAGTCCGGTAACCTTCATTGACATCGACTGTTCATTGAGCTGAACCACCTGCGACTGTCCGGGGTCAGAGATACGGTCCACACCGGGAGGAAGCACATAGTTGACCGGCTCGCGGCCCGCATTCTCTTCGATATTGACTACCGAGATGTCGAGTTCACCCTCGGCAGGCGCGTCGCCACGGGTGTTAAGGTTGAAATCATACGTGCGCCACTCGCCTCTGACGAGTTCAAGTGTCGCAAAACGCAGGTGAGTGACTGACTTGAAACCGGTCATGAATATACGCGCGAAACGTATGGTCGAGAAGTCGGATATCGAACCGACAATCTTTTCATACTCGCTCAAGGGAATCTTGAACTGGTACCATTCCACCTCAGCCCTGTCGCCATTACGCAACGGCACCATCGAAACCTGTTTGTCGGTGATAAAGTTCTTACCGACCACAAGGTCCTCAGGACGTATCGAGACACGATACTGGAAATAACGTTCATACTCGTTAAGCGTGTTGTCCTGATTGATATCTTCGACATCGGGCACCGAGCGAGCTGATTGATACAGCGGGTCGGGGGCATCCTCGGGAGAAAGCGAGTTGCCTTCGACACCATTATATCGCTTGTATCGTTCAAGAATCGACAAACGCTTCTCATCGTAGTCATATCCGCGGAAGAAGTGATAGTTGTCACCGGCAGGGTCGCTGAACGGAGAGAACATGTCGTCCTGCATCTCGGCTACGGTCGACGCAGGAAGTTTCTGACGCAATCGGTCGAGATAATCACGATAGGACGAGAACCCATACTCATCATCATTCTTAAGACCGTCGAGTCCCACGTCCTGAATGAGACGTGAACTGTTGTTATTGTCAAACGAGTAGGTCAATGAGTTCTGACTGGAAACCTTTCCCCACACTGTCTCGCTCATATACTCATCGTTTCCATCGACCGGCACACCGTTTTCGTAGGATTTCAATCCGTCTTTAAGTATGTCCTCCGATATTTCGCCGAAGTTGAAGTAAAGGTCACCGCCTTCATAGTTGGGATTCTCGGGATCGAGGAACGGATTCATCAGCCAGAACTGGATATACTCGATATTTGACTGCTCGAAGTTGGTGTTTTCCATCCTGCGCATGATACCACCCCAACGTCTCTGAGGATTGAGCAGATTACCACGATCGTCTATATCAGTTGCGTCAAGGTTATAGGGACCGCGTTCAGTGGGATAGAATGACAGGTTAAGGGTCTGAATAATAGGCGACTCACCGTATTTTATTTCACGTCCCGGGAAGATCTCATGAGAGGTCACCTCCCTGACATAAGGATTGGAAAGCTGATCGAGGTCGCTGCGTATGTAGCTCGGTGCAAGTGACGAGTTGCGCTGAGTGAACATACGGTCGATATAGTACCAGTTGATAAGCGCTCGGTTCTTGCCGTAATCGATATTGTTGGCAAGCGCCGCTTCGGGGAAAAGCGCGTCGGGACTGTTGTCATAGGGGGTTGATGCAAGGAACCATGAGTAGGGTGAACGCAGGTCGACTCCTATCTGAGTCGACTCGAAATCATCGACATAGGAACTGCCCTTATTGGTACCGGTTTTCTGTGTATGCGGCACAAGTTGTGCAAACTCGGCAGTCAGGTTGAGCCGTGACGGCGCGGTAGCATTGACTGTCGGAATCTTGTTGAGGATATTGGTGAGCCACATGAACTCGGTATTATAGGCGAGATTAAGTCCCCACATCGTGTTGTTGACAACTTCATCGCCGATATTCACCTTTTCAAGAAGTGCTTTTTCGGAGAAATGCAGGAGGGTGGCACCGATATTGAAATTTTTGTTGAATGCATATTGCAGGTCAAGACCGACGAGCGACTTACGCTGCATAGAGAAAAGCGACTGATTTTCAAGGGTTACACTGACGCTTTGCCCCGAGTCGATAATACTCTGATTGGTAATTGTGACGATACCCATCGAGTAGTCGACGGTATAGTCGCTGTTCTCGACAAGCTGCACACCGCCAGCCATCACAATCACCGATCCGCGCGGCACGTTCATCGCGTTAAGACGTATCTGCGACCCCGATGAAGCCTGATACTCACCGGTCAGGATAAATTTATTTTTGTCGGCAAACTGGCGCGCCACAACGAGTGTGGAATCGTACAGTTCCTTGTAGACATATTTCTCGGCAATCGCC
>CAYTWG010000093.1:0-6159 GCA_964442005.1 uncultured Bacteroides sp.
TTTGGGGAGCATACCTTTCATAACACGAATGAAGAGGGGGTGCATACCGGGCTTGATGTGCTTGTTGAACGATTTTTTCATCAGAACCTCAGGAGTGAGCTCGCGCTGACCGCCGGGATATCCGGTGTAGTTGAGGTAGATGTGATCGGTCATTTTTTTGCCGGTGAGTTTCACTTTATCGGCATTGATGATGATAACATTGTCACCGCACTCAACGAAAGGAGTGTAGCAAGGCTTGTTTTTGCCGCGCAGAATTTTTGCGACTTTAGAGCAAAGGCGTCCGAGATGTTGGTCGGTAGCATCGATAACTACCCATTCCTTCTCTACGCTCTGAGCATTGGGTGAAAGGGTTTTGTAACTTAAAGTATCCACGTCTAAAAGTTTAATTAATAAATAAATACATTGGCAGCTCACCACATCGATACCCGGCCAAAAGCATCGACTGATTGCTGACCGTTAAAACATTTTGGATATAATCGGACTGCAAAGGTAGTGATTTTCATTGATATAAACAATGTCTGCCGTAATATTTTTTTTGATGTGGCACGATGATGTTTGAGAAAAGTGTGCCGGCGCTGTAATAGAAATGCCGCCCGTGACGAGGGGTCGCGGGCGGCGTACTATGGTAAAAGTATCAGTGAGCGGCACGTTTACTTGGCTCCGGGTGAGATGCGGAAGGTGTAGGTGAACTTGTCGCCGTTGAGACGATACTGTTGGAGTGTGCGTGATCCCCAGCTGTCGGTACCTCCGAGACCTGACTGACCGAGGTCGATGTTTACCGAAATGGTGTTTCGTGGATCGATGTCGATAGTGTGCATCTGTTTCTTGGTGATTCCCGGGTCGAGGTCTTCGGTAAAGACGTGGCGGGCGCTGAAGCAGACGGGCGAATCTACGGCATTGAATTTCACGGCATCAAACGGCTTGTCGCCGGAAAACTCGACGTAGCGGATGTCGGTGCGATAACCGTTTTCCTGCGGGCGGATGTATTCAAAGTTGAGGTCGTCGACCGTCGAGCGGTATATGCCGAGGTCGGCTGACCAAGAACGGTCGTTGTAGTTCTCCCAAGGACCGCGACCGTAGTAAGTGATGTTGTCGAGGTTGAGAGGTAGCTCGGTGCGCATACCGAAACGCGGGAATTCGGGGAGATCATGTCCGGCGATGTCCATCGAGGGGGTGACTGTCACGCACGCGTCGGAGTCGATTAAATATTCAATAGTATAGGGTACATTGATATATTTAATGTTGAGGCGAGCCGTAACGCTTACAGAACCGTTGTCGAGAGTCTTGACGGTAAGATCTCGCAGAGAGGTGTTATCACCCGCTGTGCGCCAGATGTTCTGAGATGAAGGCATGCCGTAGCCGAAGTCATTGTCAATGGGGGCGCGCCAGAAGTCGGGCTTCAGCGGTGCCGAAATGAGACGGTGACCGGCTGCCGCATATCCCTGGAGGAGTCCCGTGGCAAGGTTTATGGTTGCTTCGACATCTCCGGAGCGGAATCGGAGTAACTGTGCTTTACGGGTCTTTAAGGTGTCGATGACAAGCTTGTTGATAGACGCGGGGGTGTGAGCAGTCTTGAAATAGCTGTTACCCGGAAGTGCAATCTGCTCGGAAGCGACTATGTGTCCGGCGGGGACAAGGTCAGTGGCATCGGTAGTGCAAGCGTAGATATTGATCAGATACTCGCTGCCGTCGGTCTTGTCAATCTCGGGAAGAGGTAGACGTACTTCGGTGACAGAGAGGGGGGCTCCGGGAGTCTTGAAGGATCCGCCCATCACGACAGTGCCGTTGCGGAGAATCGACCAACGGAATCCGTATTGGTCAAGATCGGTAAAGAGATTGCGGTTATCGATGGCGATAATGCCCGAGTCTGCGTCAACAGCCGAGAAGCCGACAGGCTGGTAAGCTTTTTTGATCTCATGGATAGCGGGGTGGGGTGTGCGGTCGGGGTTTACGAGACCGTTTATGCAGAAGTTATCGTCGTGATGCCAACGATGACCTCCGAGGTCACCTCCGTAGCTCCAGTATTTGCGACCCTGCTCGTCAAAAGTCTCGAGTCCCTGGTCAACCCAGTCCCAGATGAAACCACCCTGAAGAGCGGGGTATTTCATGATTACTTCCCAATAGTCGCGCATGTTGCCGTTGGAGTTACCCATTGCATGCTGGTACTCGCACTGGATGAGCGGACGGGTGATTGTGGGATCCTGTGCATATCGCTCTGAATTGGCGATAGACAGGTACATGGGGCAGTAGATATCGGTAAACTCGTTGAGACCGGCACGTTCATATTGCACGGGACGTGTGCCGTCATTGGTCTTGAGCCAGCGGTAAGCCTCGGCAAAGTTGTTGCCGAATTTACTCTCATTGCCGAGCGACCAGATGATGACCGAGGGATGGTTCTTGTCGCGTTCCATCATGCGTATGTTGCGGTCAAGGACTTGTCCGCGGAATTCGGGGATATTTCCGGGGTGACGGTCCTCGGGCAGGGGATCGAGTGCGTGCATTTCGACATTTGCCTCGTCGACAACATAGATGCCGTAACGGTCAGCCATGTCGTAGAACTCGGGAGCCTGGGGATAATGGGATGTGCGTACGGCGTTGATGTTATTGAGCTTCCAGAGTTCGAAATCTTTCAGACGAGTCTCGTTGTCGAGATAATGACCAGTCTTTTCGTGGTGTTCGTGGAGATTGACACCGCGTATGGAAACGGGTTTGCCATTGACAAGGAGCTGGCTGTTACGTACCTCGATTTTACGGAATCCGGTTTTGCATCCGGTTGTTTCGACGATTGAGCCGTCGGGAGCCACAAGGCTGAGTACAACGGTGTAGAGATTGGGCGCTTCTGCGCTCCATTTCAGCGGATTCTTAACAGTCGAGGTGAATTTTACCTCACCGCAGGTGTCACCTTTGATGGCGGGAACGCTTTTGGTCGCAGAGTAAACTACGGTACCGTTGTTGTCAAGGAGTTCAAGTTTTAGACGGTAGCCTTTTACAGCCGAGAGGTTGAAATTGCGTATATCGACATTAGCCGAGAATAGACCGTTGTGATAATTTTTATCAAGATCACCCTTGACAAAGAAATCCTCGATCGATACCTTGGAACGAGCAATGAGTTTCACATCTCGTTCAAGACCTGCAAGACGCCAGAAGTCCTGATCCTCAAGATAAGAGGCATCGCTCCATTTATATATCTGGACGGCGAGTGTGTTCTCTCCATTGCGCAGCCAGGGAGTGATGTTGAACTCGGCGGGAGTTTTTGCCGCCTTGGAGTAACCGACTTCGTTGCCGTTGACATAGACAGTAGCCGCGCCGGCGATCGAGCCGAAATAAAGGAAAATTTCTTTACCCTGCATGTCGGCGGGAAGAGTAAACGAGCGGCGGTAGGTTCCGACCGGTAGGTCCTCATTGTCGACGAACGGGGGATTGTTGGGGATAATCATTGTCACGTTGGTGTAGACAGGAACGCCGTGACCCTGAGTCTCCCAACTGCCGGGCACGTCAATGAGATCCCACGAGGAGGTGTTTACAGTGTCGGAATAGAAATCAACGGGAGCGAGTGCCGGTTTTTCGGCAAAAGTAAATTTCCATTTACCGTTGAGACTCATCTCGTCGGGAGACTGCTTGCCGGCAAGGAAAGCATCCCGAGAAGGATAGGTGACGAATGACGCCCTTGGAGCTTCTTTGCCCTGGTCGACGATAGTCGGAGTCTCCCATCGATTGGTCGCCGCCGATGCTGAGATAGCGATAACGGCAGCGACGGTGAGGAAAATAGATTTCATAAAATAAACAGGAATCGTTATGAGTTATGGTTTATTATAATTTAAGGTGCGGGCTGATTAACAGTTACTTTTTTAATAGGCTTATAGTTGACAGTGCTTCACGACATTTTGCGGTGATGTAGTCCCAGTCGGCAGCAGCAACTTTGTCTTTAGGGAATAGTTTGGAACCCATGCCTACACAAAAGACGCCTGCCGCGAACCATGAACGTAGATTTTCGTCGGTCGGTTCGACGCCGCCTGTCACCATGATGCGTGTCCAGGGCATCGGAGCCAGGAGTCCCTTGACGAATTTAGGTCCAAGGACGTCGCCGGGGAACACTTTGCACAAGTCACATCCGACTTCCTGGGCGTTGCTTATCTCTGTCACCGAGCCGCATCCGGGGGTGTAGGGAATACCACGTCGGTTGCAAATGCGTGCAACTTCGGGGTTGAACATGGGACCGACAACGAAACATGCGCCCAGCTGGATGTAGAGCGCAGCGGTTGCCGGTTCGACCACAGAGCCGACTCCTACCGCCATTTCAGGGCAGTTCTCGGCAGCAAATTTTATAACGCGGGCAAACACTTCGTGGGCGAAGTCACCGCGATTGGTAAATTCAAAAGCGCGTACACCTCCGTCGTAGCATGCCTTCAAGACAGCACAGGCGGTGTCGGCATCTTTATGATAGAATACGGGTACCATAGGTGCTGCACCCATCTTATTCAGTACTGCGAGTTTATCAAATCTTGCCATAGTAAGGTGAAATTAATATGATTGTGATGGTGGTGCGGTTATCGTTGTACGCGACCGTTGGCGTTGCCTCGAGCGAGTGCTTCCACTTCCTCTACGGAGACATGGTTGAAATCTCCCGGGATGGTCTGTTTGAGCGCCGAAGCAGCAACAGCAAATTCAAGCGCTTCGCCTTGGGTGGGCTTGGTGAGCAGACCGTGGATTATGCCTCCGGAGAAAGCATCGCCGCCACCGACGCGGTCAACAATGGGGTTGATGTCGTATCGGCGCGATTCGTAGAACTCGTTGCCGTTGTAAATCATCGCTTTCCATCCATTGTGTGACGCCGAGTAGCTTTCGCGCAAAGTGGAGATGACATATTTGAATCCAAACTCTTCAGCCATAGCTTTGAAGATGCCTTTGTAGCCCTCGGCTGATGTCTCGCCGGCATCGACATCGGCATCGGGTTTGAAGCCGAGACATAATTCGGCGTCCTCTTCGTTGCCGATGCACACATCGACATATTTCATCAGCGGGCGCATGATGGACCGGGCTTTTTCCTTAGTCCATAGTTTCTTGCGGAAATTAAGGTCGACCGATACGGTGACTCCGTGACGTTTTGCCGCTTCGCATGCGAGTCGTGTCAGCTCGGCGGCACGATCGGAAATAGCCGGTGTAATACCGCTCCAGTGGAACCAGTCGGCATCCTTCATTATAGCATCGAAGTCAAAGTCATCGGGGAGCGCCTCGGCGATGGCTGACCCGGCTCGGTCATAAATAACCTTGGAAGGACGCATTGATGCACCTGTCTCGCAGTAATATATGCCGACACGATTGCCTCCGCGCGCTATATGCTCGGTGTTGACACCGTAACGGCGCAATGCGTTGACTGCGCTCTGTCCTATCTCATGTGCAGGCAGTTTGGTCACAAAATAAGCATCATGTCCATAGTTGGCGCAACTGACAGCTACGTTAGCCTCGCCGCCGCCCCAGATTACATCGAAATCCTGGCACTGGACGAAACGGTAATTTCCGGAAGGAGAGAGGCGGAGCATAATTTCTCCAAGGGTTACAATTTTGCTCATATTATCGGGTTGTTGTCGGGTATTAAAAATCAGTAGGTTTTGTTGTGGTTTTATGTTTTGCCGTCATGGCGCGGCACGTTGAATCATAGAAAAGTTGCACATCGCAAGCGTGGCGGCTATATCCCGTGTCGGGTGCCGGCGCCGGCTGATGTGCAACTTATGTCATTGTCTTAAGGACGTGTTACCGAGTCAGATTAGAAAAGCGGACTCAAAGCGTTACCGTCCTTAGTACTAATATATTATGCTTTATCCTTGCTGCCGAGCACGTTTTCAATCTTGTGCTTGTAAAGCTTCTCCATCTCGTCACGAGCAGGACCGAGGTATTTGCGGGGGTCGAACTCAGCGGGCTTTTCAGCGAAAACTTTACGAACGGCTGCAGTCATAGCGAGACGGCTGTCAGAGTCGATGTTGATTTTACAAACGGCGCTCTTTGCAGCTTTGCGGAGCTGTTCTTCGGGAATACCGA
This sequence comes from uncultured Bacteroides sp., assembly GCA_964442005.1. GTDB lineage: Bacteria > Bacteroidota > Bacteroidia > Bacteroidales > Muribaculaceae > JAAVFS01. Next base: position 6,037 of record CAYTWG010000093.1, read on the forward strand.
TAGCATCGGGAAGCTTGCCACCGTGAGTGTTGATGATGTCAACATATTCCTGGGGAACAGAAGAAGAACCGTGGAGCACGATGGGGAATCCGGGAAGTTTTTCCATAACGGCGTCGAGCACGT
>CAYTWG010000094.1:0-2653 GCA_964442005.1 uncultured Bacteroides sp.
CTTTCAAGACTCCGATTGACATGATCGCAACCTCTGAAGTAGGGGTGTCGGTGACTGTCGATAATGAACGCAATCTTGAAAACATTGTCGATGACCTTAAGAAATTCGGAACGGTAACGGTTGATCACGACATGGTAATAATCTGTGTTGTCGGTGATCTTGAATGGCACAACAAAGGATTTGAGGCAGCTGCTCTTGAAGCATTGCGTAATATACCCGTGCGCATGATTTCTTATGGCGGAAGTAATTATAATATATCTTTCCTTGTTAGAAAAGAAGATAAGGTGGCGGCTCTCAATGCTCTCAGTGATTCTCTTTTCAAGGGAAAATAATATCTCATTGACCGGATGGTTCAACGATTGATGCCGAGAGATATGACAAAATTTCCGATAGAACGTTTCCGTGATGAGGTCACACCGCTATATTACTACGATCTCGATTTGCTTGACAGAACTATTGACGCTGTGACTGATGCTTGTCGTGGTAGTAATTTTAAGGTACATTATGCAGTAAAGGCTAATGCCAACCGGGAAATCCTCTCGATCATCGCCGACAGAGGCTTTGGTGCCGACTGCGTTAGTGGAGGTGAAATTGCAGCTGCGGTTGCCGCCGGCTTTTCGCCCGGTGTGATTGTTTATGCAGGTGTCGGAAAGTCTGATGCCGAGATAAAGTTTGCACTTGAAACAGGCATCTCATGTTTTAACGTAGAATCTGAAGCTGAGCTTCGTGTTATAGCTGAAATTGCTTCGTCGATGGGTAAGACGGCTGAGATCGCTCTTCGTGTAAACCCTGACATTGACGCCCACACTCATCATTATATAACGACCGGACTGTCTGAAAATAAATTCGGTATCAATCTCGAACAGCTTGATGCGGTGGTTGACATAGCACTGTCACTCCCTTCTGTCAAGCTTAAAGGGCTGCATTTCCATATCGGCTCGCAGATTGAGACAGTCGATCCGTTTGTTCGTTTGTCGGAACGTGTCAATGCCCTTATCGATAAATATGAGAAGCGTGGTGTGACATTTCAAATTATCAATGTAGGCGGAGGGCTTGGCATCGATTACAATGATCCCGACAGTCATCCGGTTCCCGATTTCGGCGCCTATTTTAAAGCTTTTCGTGACAACTTGATCTTACGGGAAGGGCAGGAACTGCATTTTGAACTCGGGCGGTCGATTGTCGCGCAATGCGGATCGCTTATTACGAGAGTACTTTATATAAAGAAAGGCGTTTCAAAGAATTTTGCAATTGTCGATGCCGGTATGACCGAACTGATAAGACCGGCTCTTTATCAGGCACACCATCTCATTCAGGCACTTACGGCTGTTGACCGTTTTGACACAGAAAAATATGACGTCGTCGGACCGATATGCGAGTCATCTGACTGTTTTGGTACCGATGAGATCCTTCCCCGTATCGAACGTGGTGACCTCTTAGCTCTACGTTCGGCAGGTGCTTATGGTGAAATAATGTCATCGCATTACAATCTCCGTCCCTCCCCCCGGGTTGTTTATTCCCGCTGAAAAATAATACCTGTTCATTAAAATAAATCAGCCGCTTAGTGCTCCGTTGAGGAGTTTGCTAAGCGGCTGTTTATATCTTGTCTAATATTGGGTTATTCCCACTCGATCGTTGCCGGTGGCTTTGACGAGATATCGTAACATACTCGGTTGACACCGCGTACGTGATTGATAATGTCGTTTGAAACCTTGGCAAGGAATTCATAGGGTAGATGTGCCCAGTCGGCTGTCATGGCGTCGGTCGATGTCACGGCTCGGAGTGCGACCGCACGTTCATACGTACGCTCGTCTCCCATCACTCCCACACTCTGTACGGGAAGCAGAATTGCCCCTGCCTGCCACACTTTGTCATAGAGCCCCCAATCGCGCAGTCCCTGGATGAATATGTCATCAGCATTCTGGAGTATAGCAACCTTTTCAGGAGTTATATCACCAAGAATACGCACGGCAAGACCGGGACCGGGGAAAGGATGGCGGGTGATGAGATGTTCGGGCATACCGAGCTGACGTCCGACGGCTCTGACTTCATCTTTAAACAGCAGACGGAGCGGTTCGCACAGCTTGAGATTCATTTTCTCAGGCAGACCACCTACATTGTGGTGGCTCTTGATGACGGTGCCGGTAATCGACAGTGATTCGATGCAGTCGGGATAGATAGTACCCTGTGCAAGCCATTTCACGTCTTTGATTTTGTGAGCCTCTTCATCAAACACGTCAATAAATCCTTTTCCGATGATTTTGCGCTTACGTTCGGGGTCGGTCACGCCGGCAAGTTCGCTGAAGAATTTAGCACTTGCATCAACGCCGATAACGTTTAGACCGAGACACTCATAGTCGTGTAGCACATTGCGGAACTCGTTCTTACGCAACATTCCGTGATCGACAAATATACAGGTCAGATTTTTGCCTATTGCACGGTTCAACAGTACGGCTGCAACCGACGAATCCACACCTCCGCTAAGACCAAGCACGACTTTGTCCTCGCCCAGTTGTTCGCGGAGCTGTTTTACTGTCGTGTCGATAAAGGCATCCGCATTCCAGTCCTGTTTGCCTCCGCAGATGTCGACAACAAAGTTTTTCAGAATCTGTGTGCCCTGTTCTGTATGGTAAACCTCAGGATGGAACTGTAC
>CAYTWG010000094.1:2663-6104 GCA_964442005.1 uncultured Bacteroides sp.
TCTTCTTCACTATGAGAAGGCTCTAGAGCATTGTCATTTTCAATCTGATAGGCTGCGACTTTTACTTTATCGGTCGAAGCTATGATTTTGAAATTATCGGGGACTGAAGTGATTGTATCACCGTGACTCATCCATACCTGGGTGTTTTCGCTGATCCCTTTCAGTAGCGGATTCTCATGGTCTATCCATGACAGATGGGCGCGACCATACTCGCGGCTTGCTGCCGGTTCAACTGTCCCGCCGTTAGTGTATGCGATAAACTGCGCTCCGTAGCATATTCCGAGGATGGGCAGTCTGCCGCGTATGTCCTTCAGATCGGTCTTGAACGCTTTTTCGTCATAGACGGAGAACGGTGAACCTGACAGGATTACACCTATCACAGAAGGGTCGTCATTGGGGAATTTGTTGTAAGGAACGATCTCGCAATACATGTTTAGCTCACGTACTCGGCGACCTATCAGCTGAGTCGTCTGTGAGCCGAAATCGAGAATTATGATTTTTTCCTGCATTGTGGATTTGATTGTGTTAAATTCTTCTGCAAATTTAATCAAAATCCCCGATATACTGCTCGTCTTTGGGAAAAAAGTCGGGACGTACCGTGTCGTTTGGACATAAAAACGACGGCATGCACATGGGTCGTGCATGCCGTGATATAATGTTGAGTTTTATTCTTGTATTAGAATGACGCAACAGAGAGACAAAGACCTATGAGAGCCATTGCGCCCTGTTTCTTTTCAATACCGAGAGCACCGGTTACAATACCGCCAATTGCACAGAGCGAACCGATGACGGGAATAATATGAATGAAGTCAAATAGACATGCTATGATACCGAGTACGAGTGCTACGACTGCAAGAGTGTTTGATTGTTTTTCCATGGCGTAAGGATTGTTTTGTTTGCCGTGGCTCATTTGGCTGTTAATAATGTGATAATCCACCGATTGAGCCTTGATCAGTTGACTTATATTATTTTGCAAATATATAAGTAATTATTTTTAATACAAAATATTTCGTAAAAATTTATAAAAAAATATTATCGCTAAGATTATTCTACGATGACGAGTTTGCGCCGAATTTGTATCGAAGAGGTGTCGCGCGGTACTTCTATGTTGTAACGGTTCAGTATCGCTGTCGCCGATTTGACAAACGCATCGCAATGTGACTGCCATTGCGGTTCGTCGCAACGATGAGCATCAACAAGTCGGAAATTATGAGATTTATTGCCCGGGGGAATTGTGAACACTAAGCGATAAGATGCAGCGTCAACATGGGCAACCCCTGCATCGTCACGTAGCAGTTTGACCGTTACCATGGCGCCTCCCCGCGTGTCGGTAGTTTTCATGTGGGATATGAAATTACCGAGAGAGTAGACAATCAGTGTAGTGTGATCGCTCACGCTGTCACGGCGTATCTCCATAGGCTGTATGACATGGGGATGTCCTCCCATTATAATGTCGACGCCCTCTCTGACGAGATAGTCGGCGAGTTGTTTCTGACGGTCGTTAGGTCGCAACCGGTACTCGTCTCCCCAATGGACAGCTACTGTTATGATTTCGGCACCTGCATTACGGGTCTTTTCGATGTCCTTATGAATCTTGTTGCGGTCAATATAGTCGACAACAGCGTCGGTTGTGACCGATATCCCATTGGTTCCATAGGTATAATTCAGGAATCCTACGGAAAATCCATTAATATCCACGATACATGGGATCAGAGAGTCACGTGCAGCCTCATTGTTATATGTGCCTATATGTGTGATACCCTGACGGTCAAGTTCTTCGATAGTCCTTTTCAATCCACGGTCATGACGGTCGAGCGTGTGGTTGTTTGCTGTAAGAAACATGTCAAATCCGGCGTCCTTCAATGCTGTCGCATAGCTGTCGGGAGAGCAGAAGCATGGATAACCCGAGTAAGGTTTCCCGCCAAGAGGTGTCTCGAGATTGACGACGGCATAATCTACGTCCTCAATATAAGGCTTGATCGTTTCAAAACATTCTGAGTAATCGTATGATCCGTCACTCTTTCTTGCCGCGTCGATCTGTGCGCTATGTTGCATTGCGTCTCCGGCAAATAAGATAGTCGCCTGAGGCGGAACCGATAATACCGATGCGATTTGTACGGCAAGAGTTACAAGGATTTCTGGCATGGTACCGGATTATGGTTAAAACGGCAACCGTTTATGTCATGACTCGATATTATGACAGCGGTTGCCGTTATTAGTATTGGTTGATTAGGGACTTTATTGGTAAATTGAGTGTTTTGCTGCGAGAAGAGTATTTTTCATGAGTGACACTATTGTCATCGGACCGACGCCACCGGGTACAGGTGTGATGAATGAACATTTGGGTGCGACATTGGCAAAATCGACGTCTCCTGACAGTCGGAAGCCGCTTTTGCGGGATGCGTCAGGAACACGTGTAGTGCCGACGTCAATAATTGCCGCACCATCTTTTACCATGTCGGCGGTGACAAAGCCCGGTTGTCCTAATGCAGCTATTATTATGTCGGCTCGGCGGCAATGTTCTTTAAGATCGATTGTAGCGCTGTGACACACCGTAACTGTTGCATCCCCGGGATAACCTTTCTGCATCATCAGTGTTGCTACCGGTTTTCCTACAATGTTGCTGCGTCCGAGTACAACGCAGTTTTTTCCGCGAGTCGGGATATTGTAACGAGCGATAAGCTCAAGGATGCCTGCCGGTGTAGCCGAGTGAAAGCAAGGCAGACCGATTGACTGACGTCCGACATTGATCGGGTGGAATCCATCGACATCTTTGCGATAATCGATAGCCTCTATAATACGCTGCTCGGAAATGTGACGGGGGAGAGGAAGCTGGACGATAAATCCGTCGACATCATTGTCGGCATTGAGACGCCCGATTGTCTCAAGCAATTCTTCTTCGGTTACATTATCTTCAAATCGTATAAGTGTTGACGTGAATCCGCAGACTTCACATGCTTTTACCTTGTTGGCAACATAAGTCTCGCTACCGCCGTCATGTCCTACGAGAATAGCGGCAAGATGAGGACGTTTCTTTCCCGATGCAATCATCTGCTCTACCTCGGCAGCGATTTCTTTCTTTATATCATCAGAAATCTTTTTTCCGTCTATAAGTTCCATTGTTCAATTTTAGGATAAAGATATTTTGGAATAGCACATCATCAGCGTCGACCGCGCATGTTGCGCATGAGTTTCAGCGGATTTTTTGTAGTAACAGTTTTCATCATCTTGCGTGTTTGTTCAAACTGAGTCAGCAATCTGTTGACCTCCTGAATCGTAGTACCTGAACCCTTGGCAATACGCTGTCGGCGGCTACCTTTGATGATTTCGGGATTTTCGCGCTCCTGGGCTGTCATTGAACGGATGATAGCCTCGATGCCTTTGAATGCGTTTTCGTCAATGTCTATATCTTTAATTGCCTGGCCTACACCGGGGATCATA
>CAYTWG010000095.1:0-5656 GCA_964442005.1 uncultured Bacteroides sp.
CGTTCCCGAAGAACAGCCCGATCTTTATACCGATTACTACCACAAGGTACGTATCAACTACTATCCCCCCCGCAACGACAACAAGGAGGGATGGGACAACATCGACATCTTCGGTTGGATGGGCTATCCGATGCAGATTAAGATCAACTTCCTCTGCCGCGACTCTATCCTTGCAGCTCCTCTCTGTCTCGACCTCGTATTGCTTAGCGACGTCGCTGCACGCTGCGGTCGTTATGGCATACAGCGCTTCCTGAGCTTCTTCCTCAAGAGCCCGATGCATGACTACACCCAGGATGAGGTGCCTGTAAACCACCTCTTCCAGCAGTATGTGATGCTGAAGAACGCCATCCGTGAGATGGGCGGCTACAAGGCTGACGAACCAATTGATTAATAGGGTATTACTGCGGTTTATTCGCACTTTATCCGATTAATATATATAAAAAAATGGAGCAGGAGCGGATTTTCTCTTAAGGGAAAAGTCCGCTCCTGTCATGTTTTGTCGGTCGTATAACCGGTCATTTCACTGCTTTATGTTTCGGAGAGAAGTAGTCGTTATATATCTTTATGCCGAAAACGATCGCGCTTGATGCCGATGTGATGGCATTGGTGACAACGAGCGGCACGTTGCCTGTCATAGCTCCCTGAATGATGAAGAAGATACCGCCTAGCCCCATCAACAGAAACGTCGGGAGAGCTATGCCGTCGGTCTCGCGGGTGCGTATTGTGTGAATAGCCTGAGGAAGATAGCCCAGAATCATGCAGACGGCTGCTGCCGTGCCTATTATGTTGGTCCAGTCCATAGTCTTGTATAGATTTTGAGTTGTTGACAAACGTGGTTGTTTATAATCAACAGCTGAACGCGCTGACTTGTTCTCTTTCCGTGGACAGTCGGTCAGCGGTGTTCGTGGCGCGTTTTGTCGTCAAGACCCTGCCCGGTCGAGGCGAGTTTGACAAGCTGAGGAGCGTCGGGGCTTGAGTTCAGGCGGTCGAGCACTTCCATCAGGCGTGAGCGGCGGCGCAGATCGTCGGGGTCGCTGAAGAGTGATGTCTGGCGTCCATCCTGTCCTACCAGGCGTGTCACCGTCACTCCTGCTTTCTTGTACCCGTAGCCCTGCCGGAACACCTTGGATAGAAGTCCGAGAGCAAGGTGTGTCAGTCGCAGAGTGTCGTCGGTGGCTTCGTCGAGATGGATGGTCTCGCACCCGTAGTACTGTGGACAGTAGGAGTGGAAACGGTTGGTGGCGACAAATACTGTCACTACCGAGGCATATAGACGGTGGCGTCGCAACCGGCGCGCGAGACTGTCGGTGAAAGAGCTGATGGCTTCGCGCAACTGTTCGATGTCGGTGAGGTCCGATGCAAATGATCTGGAGACAGTCATCGACTGACGCTCGGGCGGGACAGTTTCGCGTACGATACACGGCTCGCCGTTAAGTTCGCGCCAGGTACGCTCGCCGTTGACGCCGAGCAACCGTTCTATCTTGTCGAGGGGTAACCGGGCAAGCGCCGCGGCGGTAACGATACCGCGGTCGGCAAGACGCTTTGCAGTTTTACGACCGATGCCCCACACGTCGGAAGCATCGGTTAGCGACAGAGCCTTCTCTCGCTTGTAGTCCGAGTCGATGACACACGCTCCATGATAGGCGCTGAATTTCTTGGCAAACCGTGCCGCTATCTTGGCGAGGGTCTTGGTCGGGGCTATTCCGAGCGATACCGGGATGCCGGTGTCGTGCTTTATTGTGTCGACAAGATAGCGCCCGAACTCTGCCGTGTCGCCCACGTAGGGCGGGATGATGGCAAATGCCTCGTCGATCGAGTAAACCTCCACCTCGTCAAGCACGGCATTGATTGTTGCCATGACACGCGCCGAGATGTCGCCGTAGAGACGGTGGTCGCCTGATAGAACGGCGATGTTGTTGGGCTCGACAAGGTGACGGAACTTGAAGAACGGCATGCTGCGGGTGATGCCGAGAGCCTTAGCCTCGTTGCTCATCGCTACGGCACACCCGTCGTTGCTGCTCAGAACCACAACGGGACGCGTGGCGAGAGAGGGATTTACCACCCGTTCACACGACACGAAAAAGTTGTTACAATCTATAAGTCCGATCATCTGTGCATTTCTCCTTCCGCCGACGGCAACGCGATGCGGCGCTCACAAATATAATAATAAAGATTGATATTTTCGGAATTTTATAATTATCTTTGTCATTGAACTCTAAAAACATTCCTCTGTGAAACTGACAAAGATACTGACTTTCTTAGCCGCTGTCATCATGCTTGCAGGTTGCGGCGAGGGTGATACTTTCCGCATACTTGGCACTGTCGATGGTCTCGGTACCCAGAATCTGAGACTGATCTATTATACTGATCATGCCGTTAAGGTTGCTACGACGACGGCAATCGACGGCAAGTTCAATTATGAGGGACGGGCACAGCAGCCGGTCATCGTAGAGGTGTTCACCAACAACTCGCGTGTGTTGCTCGGTCGACTTGTGGTGAAAAACGGCGAGACGGTCACTGCCCAGTGGTCGACATCTTCACCCGCCGAGGTCAAGCTCAGCGGCAACAAGACGTCGGAGCAACTCGCTGCATTTATCTCCGACAACAAGGAGGCGATCGAGAGTCGTGACGCCGCTGATGTCAACGCCGCCGTGGAGCGCTATGTCAATGCCCATCCGTCGGAGTTCCTGTCAACAATGCTTATACTGAGCTATTATGACACGACAGGCAACGAGGCTCGTGCCGACTCGCTGTTGATGTCGGTCGACCTTAAAGCCCGTCCGTCGGCATTTGTCGAGGGCTACTCGGCGATGCTCGAGCGACATAATTCATCGGTCGTGTCGGCTACTGTCGTGCCTATGTCGCTCTACTCGTCACGCGGGTCGATGACAACGGTCACGCCGCAACGCTCGCACAACACCCTGCTCTGCTTCTCGACTGCCGATGATGGTCGGCGCGACTCGATACTACCGGTTCTGAAGCGTCTTGCCAAGCGCCCTGACAGTATCCTTCAGGTTGTAGAGATTTCGCTCGACCCCGACACGGCGACATGGCTTGCAGCCGTGCGTCTTGACTCGGTCGCTTACCGGCAGGTGTGGGCGCCGGGAGCTGTGTCGGCTACCGCCGTCAGCTCGCTTTCAGTGCCTCGCGCTCCGTTCTTCATCCTGACCGACTCGACGGGACGTCAGCTCTATCGCGGCTCGTCAGTGAGTGAGGTCACCGGCGTCATTGACACGGAAAAGTAATTAAGTCCAATATTTCTCTCCTGAAAAACGCTATGTTAGTAAAAACGTTTGGCGCCGCTGTCCAGGGCATAGATGCGATACTGATAACTATTGAAACGGTTGTTGACCGCGGCATAGGATTCATTATCGTGGGGCTGCCCGACACTGCCGTGAAAGAGAGCAGCGAGCGGGTACAGACGGCTATCAAGCAGAGCGGCGGTGAGTTTCCGCGTCATCACATAGTGGTCAACATGTCGCCTGCCGATGTCAGGAAGGAGGGTGCGGCTTATGACTTGCCGATAGCGCTCGGCATTCTTGCTGCTGACGGCAAGCTCGCTCCGTCACGACTCGGTGATTACGTCGTCATGGGCGAACTGTCGCTCGACGGTTCGGTGTTGCCCATCAAGGGGGCTCTGCCGATGGCTATAATGGCGCGTCAGCGCGGGTTCAAGGGCATGATAGTGCCGCGTGACAATGTGACGGAAGCAGCCGTTGTCAATAATCTGGATGTTTACGGAGTCGACAATCTCGCTCAGGTCATTGGCTTCATCAAGGGGGAAATTGCCCTCGAGCCGACAGTCATAAACACGCGTGAAGAGTTTCGTAAGGCGTCGGACCTGTGTACGGTCGATTTCAGCGATGTCAAAGGGCAGCCTCAGGTCAAACGCGCTCTCGAGGTAGCATGTGCCGGCGGTCATAACATCCTGATGGTGGGTACTCCCGGCTCGGGAAAGTCCATGATGGCTAAGCGTCTGCCGTCGATATTGCCTCCGCTCACATTGCAGGAAGCGCTTGAGACAACTAAAATCCACTCCGTGGCTGGCAAACTCAAACGCGGTTCCATGCTCATGACCGAGCGACCGTTCCGCTCTCCCCATCACACGATCTCGACGGTGGCGCTCGTTGGCGGCGGTTCTAATCCGATGCCGGGGGAAATATCGCTCGCCCATAACGGAATCCTTTTTCTCGATGAATTCCCTGAGTTCAGCCGACAGGTACTCGAAGTGATGCGACAGCCGCTCGAGGACCGACATATCACCGTAGCGCGTGCGAAATACAGCATAGACTATCCGGCAGGCTTCATGCTTGTCGCCTCGATGAACCCGTGTCCGTGCGGTTACTATAATCATCCTACCAAGGAGTGTACATGTACCCCCGGCGCCGTACAGAAATACCTTAACCGTATCTCCGGTCCGCTCCTCGACCGCATAGACATACAGGTAGAGATACTGCCGGTGCCGTTTGAACAGATCTCGTCGACGCGTAAGGAGGAGTCGTCGGCAGCGATACGCGAGCGAGTTGTCCGGGCACGCGCCGTGCAGACCGAGCGTTTTGCCTCTGAGCCTCATGTCCACTGCAACGCACAGATGGACTCCCGTCTGCTCAATCTTCATGCCCGTCCCGATGCGTCGGGACTTGCCGTGCTTGAGCGCGTTATGACGAAATATGATATGTCGGCACGTGCCTATGACCGCATCCTCAAAGTCGCCCGCACCATAGCCGATCTCGCCGGCAGCGACCACGTCGAGACCTCCCACATCCTCGAGGCAGTCAACTACCGCTCCCTCGATAGAAGCAGTTGGTCACAAAGATAGTTCCCGAGCGACCATAACCGACAGCCGGCTCGCCTCTTTTGTTAGTGCCGTAGCTGACAAGGAAAGAAGGTGCGGTGTAATAACCGAAATATCAGATATTTGACGTAACTTTGCTTTTGAAAATTAGACACTTCAAAATTATATGGCAAAAATCATAGTACAGAATACTGAGGTGAATGTGGTTCGTGTCAACGGCGAGGACTACATTTGTCTTACAGATATGCTCAAAGCTAAGGACGGTGATTTTTTTATCACCGATTGGTTGCGCAATAGAAACACCCTTGAATTTATTGGAATTTGGGAGAAAGTTTATAACCCTAATTTTAATTATGGCGAATTCGCCATAATTAGAAATCAGTCCGGCTTGAACAGTTTCAAGATAAGCGTTAAGGAATTTGTAGCTCGAACCAATGCAATATGTTTACAGGCAAAAGCCGGTCGTTACGGAGGCACATACGCCCATAAAGATGTTGCGTTTGAATTTGCGATGTGGATAAGTCCGGAATTTAAGGTATACATCGTTAAGGAGTTTCAACGACTTAAAACCGAGGAACAAAAATTGCTTGGTTGGTCGGCAAAGCGCGAGTTGTCGAAAATCAACTACCGTATTCATACTGATGCAATCAAGACACATCTTCTTCCGGCTGAAATCACTCGTGAACAAGCATCGCACGTTTATGCCGATGAAGCCGATGTGTTGAATGTGGCGATGTTCGGTAAGACGGCTCGCCAGTGGAGAGAGGAAAATCCCGACTTGAAAGGGAATATCCGTGATTACGCTTCAATCAACGAACTTATATGTCTCTCTAACATGGAAAATCTCAATGCCGTGTTTAT
>CAYTWG010000096.1:0-5623 GCA_964442005.1 uncultured Bacteroides sp.
AAAATCAAGCCCAAAGACGGCGTGTCACTCGAGGATCTCGAACTGGAACTTATTGATTACGGCGTAGACGAACTTGAAAACGAGGAAGAAGAAATCGTGCTCTACGGCGCATTTGAAGAATTTGCCAACATCCAGAAATACCTCGAAAGCAACGGATTTGAAATCATCAGCGCAGAGTTTGAGCGTATCCCTCATGAACTTAAGGAAGTAACTGCCGAACAGCGCGCAACCCTCGACAAGCTCCTTGAGAAACTTGAAGAGGACGAGGACGTTCAGAACGTGTTCCACAACATGAAGGAGGACGACGGCGAGGAATAAACACATCCCGCCCGGCAAAAACATAATACCGTCATCTGACAAGCATAAAAAGTACGAGGGGATGTGTCACGTTAAACATCTGTGACACGTCCCCTCTTTTGTCAGGACTCCATTTCACAAAAATACAAACCAAAGAAGAAAAAATGTTTTCAGGAATAGTAGAAGAAGCCGCTACACTCGTCGGCATGGAACACGACGGTGGAAATGTCAATCTCACAATCCGATGCTCGTTCACCGATGAGCTGAAAATAGATCAGTCTGTGGCACATAACGGCGTGTGTCTCACTGTTGTAAGTCTGAACGGCAACGGCACATATACCGTCACCGCCATCCAGGAGACCCTTGACCGCTCCAATCTCGGCACACTCGTTCCCGGCGATAAAATTAATCTCGAGCGTTCGATGATGATGAACGGACGCCTTGACGGACACATCGTGCAGGGACATGTCGACTGCACCGCAACATGTACCGACATCGAGGATGTTGACGGAAGCCGTTACTTCAAATTCAATTACACCATCTCTCCCGAGCTTATCGCAAAAGGATACATGACAGTAGAGAAAGGCTCGGTCACCGTCAACGGCGTGAGTCTGACAGTATGTGACTCGGAGCCCGACAGCTTCCGGGTGGCAATCATCCCCTACACCTTTGAACACACCAACTTCAGCGACATAAAAATCGGCTCAAAGGTTAACATAGAGTTTGACATTATCGGGAAATATCTCAGCCGCATGATGCAGCTCTCAGGCGACAATTGTCGTTGACACCACACGTATTTTTTTCAATACCCTCCCTTACACAACAGAAATGGCAAAAAAAATAGTCGAGACACCGCTTATGAAGCAATACCTCGAGATGAAACAGAAACATCCCGATGCCGTGTTGCTTTTCCGTGTGGGCGACTTTTACGAAACATTCTCCGATGACGCTATCTCTGCGTCGGAGATACTTGGAATCACGCTTACAAGACGTGCCAATGGCGCAGCTCAGTCAGTAGAACTCGCCGGATTCCCCCATCACGCTCTCGACACATATCTTCCCAAGCTCGTCAGAGCCGGAAAACGCGTTGCCATCTGTGAACAACTTGAGGATCCCAAACTTACAAAAAAACTTGTCAAACGCGGTATCACCGAGCTCGTCACGCCCGGTGTGTCCATCAATGACAATATTCTTGACCATCGTGAAAACAACTTCCTCGCAGCCGTCCATTTCGACCGCCACACGACCGGAGTCGCATTTCTTGACATCAGCACGGGAGAATTTCTGACGGCTCAGGGGACACCGGATTATATCGACAAGCTACTTGCCAACTTCGCTCCGAAAGAGGTGCTTGTCGAGCGAGGAAAGCGTAATCTTCTCGACGAGAAATTTACTGCACGATACCTCGCGTTTGAGCTCGACGACTGGATTTTCAACGAATCATCGGCAATGGACCGGCTGCTCAAACAGTTTGAGACAGGCAGCCTTAAAGGATTCGGCATCCACAACATGCCTCAGGCAATAATCGCCTCGGGTGCCATTCTCTACTATCTTGACATAACCAAGCATACACAAATCAGCCATATCAACCGTCTGGCTCGTATCGAAGAGGACAAGTACGTGCGTCTCGACAAGTTTACCGTCAGGAACCTGGAGCTTATCCAGAGTCTCGGCGACGAGGGTAAAAGCCTCCTTGACGTCATCGACCGTACAGTCAGCCCGATGGGGGCGCGACTCCTGCGACGCTGGATGCTGTTCCCGCTCAAGAATCCTGACAGCATCAACGCACGTCTCGACGTGGTGGAATATTTTTTCCGCTCACCCGAGGAGCGCGACGCGCTGCGTGAACTCCTTGAACGCATAGGTGACCTCGAGCGTCTTATTTCAAAAGTCGCCGTCGGACGCATCTCTCCACGTGAGCTTGTCCAGATGAAACATGCACTCGCGGCTGTAGAACCTATCAGGGAGGTGTGTCTTGAATCAGATCTCGACGCGCTGCGCACCCTCGGCGAACAACTCAATCCGTGTGCCAGCATACGTGACCGCATTGCCCGTGAGATAGTCGAGGACGCGCCCAACGCTCTCAACCGCGGTACCGTGATAGCTTCAGGCGTGGATTCAGAACTTGACGAGCTGCGTCATATCGCCTACGAAGGGAAAGACTATTTGTTACGCCTTCAGCAGCGTGAAATAGCGATCACCGGCATTCCAAGTCTGAAAATCGGGTACAATAACGTGTTCGGCTACTATATCGAGGTCACAAACACCCATAAAGATAAGGTACCACAGGAATGGATCAGAAAGCAGACTCTTGTCAATGCCGAACGTTACATAACCCAGGAACTTAAGGAATACGAAGAAAAAATACTCGGAGCACAGGAAAAAATTGAGATTCTCGAGACACGCCTGTACAATAATCTCGTAGCAAAACTCGTCGACTATATCCCGGCAATACAGCTCGACGCCTCGATACTGGCACGTCTTGACTGTCTGCTTGCCTTCACCCGCGTAGCTCTTGAGAACAAGTACAATCGCCCGGTGGTTGACGACAGTCTGTCTATCGAAATCATTGAAGGACGTCATCCTGTCATAGAAAAAGAACTACCTCCCGGAGAAAGCTATATATCAAACACCGTGCGACTCAGCAACGACACGACCCAGATCATGATGATTACCGGTCCCAACATGTCGGGTAAATCGGCGCTTCTGCGTTCGACGGCTCTCAACGTGCTCATGGCTCAGATAGGATGCTTCGTTGCTGCCGACTCAGCACACATAGGCGTTGTCGACAAGATCTTTACACGTGTAGGCGCCAGTGACAATATATCTCTGGGCGAGTCGACATTCATGGTCGAGATGAACGAGGCGGCATCAATCCTCAACAACATGAGCGAGCGCAGCCTGATACTGTTTGACGAACTCGGTCGCGGCACATCGACCTACGACGGAATCTCAATCGCATGGGCTATCGTAGAATACATCCATCAATCGCAGTTCCGACCCAAGACACTGTTTGCGACCCACTACCACGAACTTAACGAAATGGAACGCACGTTTAAACGTGTCGTTAATTTCAACGTCTCAGTCAAAGAAATAAACGGAAAAGTTGTCTTTCTGCGCAAACTGTCGCCTGGAGGAAGCGAACACAGCTTCGGAATCCATGTCGCCAAACTCGCCGGCATGCCACGCACCATTGTCGAACGTGCCAATGAAGTGCTCAAGCATCTTGAAAGCGTGAACCGCAAAGAGGATGAACAGCTGACACGGAATCTCGCATCGATTGACGCGCCTGCCGGTATGCAACTGTCATTCTTCCAGCTTGACGATCCGGTACTGACTCAGGTACGCGACGAGATACGTGATCTCGACATCAACAACCTGACACCGATGGCTGCACTCAACAAACTGCATGACATACGTAAAATAATAACAGGTAAAGATTGACCTTCCAACCTCTTTGGCACAATCTTTGTTATGATAATAGTGAACTATCACAGAATAATAACTTAAAAAAGATATAATTATGGAAAAAATTGAACCAGGAAAATATGTTGAGCTCGGATATGACCTTTACGAAGTAGCTCCCGACGGCTCACAGAAACTTGTACATCAGACTAATCCCGAAGATCCTGAACGTATCGTATTCGGCGTCACACGCGGTATGATCGTTCCCCTTGAGAAAGCTATCGAGGGTCTTGAAAAAGACGGAACATTTGATCTTATCGTCAAAGCCGACGAAGCTTTCGGTCCTTACGATCCTGACCAGATTGTAGAACTTGAGCGCGACATCTTCCTCGTTGACGGCAAGTTTGACGAAGAGATGATAAAGGTAGGTGCCCTTGTCCCCATGATGACAGCTGACGGCTATCGCATCAACGGTCTTGTAAAAGAGGTGACCGCCGATAAGGTCAAAATGGACTTCAATCATCCCCTTGCCGGAAAAGACGTGCGCTTCTCGGGCAAAATTCTTGAAGTGCGCGACGCTACTCCCGAGGAAATTCAGCCTGCTCACGGATGTGGCGGCTGTGGCTGCGGAGACAACGGTTGCAGCGACGGAAACTGCGGATGCGACGGCGATTGCGGCGAAGGTTGCGGCAAATAATCGTCTGCGTTAACCCAACAATATCTCAACCGGAGACTATACCTGTCCATGGTACAGTCTTCGGTTGCTTTTTTATTATAAAGTAGGGAAGGATATATATTTTTGCCGGATAATATTGATTGGTTTCAGCATTTATTGTTTATCTTTGTAGTTCGATAAATTTTATTAAAACAATGGATCTTTTCGATAAAATATCGGCTGACATAAAGACAGCTATGCTTGCTAAAGACCGTGTGCGTCTCGAGGCGTTGCGCGGCATCAAAAAAGAGTTTTTAGAAGCTAAGACCGCCAAAGGCAGCGACGGAACACTATCAGATGACACTGCCAACAAGGTACTTGTCAAAATGGCAAAACAGCGCCGCGAAAGCGCCCGCATCTATCAGGAACAGAACCGCCAGGATCTTGCTGACGGAGAGCTTGCCGAGGTTGCCGTCATCGAAGAATATCTGCCTAAACAGCTCAGCGACGAGGAACTGACCGCAGAACTAAAAAAAATCATCGCAGAGACAGGTGCGACATCGGCAAAAGAAATGGGCAAGGTAATGGGCGTCGCTTCAAAAGCGCTTGCAGGACGCGCCGACGGACGTGCTATTTCGGCTAAAGTAAAAGAGCTCTTGGCTTGATAAATTCCGAATTAAAATAACTCTATCATACATAAATGTTAACCATTCAGCAAATAAAGGAAAATCCCGAGCGAACAATCGAACGTCTCGCTGTAAAGGGATTTGACGGCAAAGAACTTATTGCCAAGGTTATTGACCTTGATACACGCCGTCGTGAACTCCAACTCAACAATGACAATCAGGCTGCTGAACTCAATCGGTCGGCTGCCGTCATCGGTCAGCTCATGAAAGCCGGCAAACGTGAGGAAGCAGAGGCTGCAAAAGCTCGCGTAGCAGAAATCAAAGAGTCTCAGAAAGCCATTGCCGACCAACTTTCATCAGTAGAGAACGAGATACGCGGAATCCTTCTGACTATTCCCAATCTTCCCTGCGACATGGTGCCCGAAGGAAAGACAGCCGAGGACAATGTGGTTGAAAAGACCGGCGGTCCGATGCCTGATCTTCCTGCCGACGCGCTCCCCCACTGGGATCTTGCAAAGAAATATAACCTGATTGACTTTGACCTCGGTGTAAAAATCACGGGCGCCGGTTTCCCCGTCTACATAGGGATGCACTGTCTTCAAAATTTTTCACAAGGACACACGTGAATAAATCCATCGGT
>CAYTWG010000097.1:0-5551 GCA_964442005.1 uncultured Bacteroides sp.
GACGCAAGATTTTCATTCTTGAAAGAGGAGTTCGATTCTCCTATGGGCTACTTCAAAAAAGGAAACTGCTATTACAGTTTCCTTTTTTGTTTATCTTTATATCAACGCATTCATCAATGCAGGTAGCGGATATTACGTTGAAGTCCTGAGAGTTTGGTTCGTTTAATCGCCGAGTGCCGGAAAATTTCGGAGAACTGCGACTGAGTCATTTCTGCGATAGATACCTCGTCAATTTCTGACAGCGAAGGTCTGAGGTGAAATTCCTTGATCGTTGTGTCAGGAATCTCACGATTGTGCGGACAGACAGCCTGACAGCTGTCGCAACCGTAAAGTCTGCCGCCCGTAGTCATTCCGGCAGGAAACTCTCCGCGATGCTCGATAGTGAGATACGACAAGCATCGGCGGGCGTCAAGAGTACCATCTCCGGCAAGGGCTTTCCCGGGACACGCTCTCAAACAAGCGCCACAACTGCCACAGTCAGCGGCAAGAGGCTCATCCACAGGAAATTCAACAGTCGTAAGCAACACGCCGATAAAGCAATAGGAGCCTATTCCCGGCACAATCAGACATCCGTTTTTACCGGCAAAACCTACCCCCGACTTGACAGCCCAGTAGCGTTCACGCACCGGCGCAGTATCAACACACACTCGCGTCTCACCTCCCCATCGCTCCCGCAAAAACGTAGCGAGACATTCAAGCTTTACACGCACGATCTCATGATAATCATCGCCATGAGCATAACGGGCAATCAGAGGTGCGCCTGACGGCTGCAGATCGGTATGGTTATAATTGAACACAGCGACTATCACTGTTGCCGCACCGTCAAGCAGCAGCCTGACATCGGCGCGCTGCGCGTCATACCGTTCAAGATAACTCATAGTTGCATGGCATCCGCGTGAAAGCCAGTCACGATAGACGGCAATATCGGCATTGTCGACTTCTCCGGCTCGAGCAAATCCAAGCGCCGAGACGCCAAGCCCACACGCCTCCCTACGCAGTTCGTCACATTGGAATCGGCTCAAACTCATATCCTTGCTCTTTAAGCCACTCTATCGCACGGGGTAATGCATAACGCAGATTGCGTTCGGCTTTCAACGAGTCGTGGAACACTATGATTGACCCGTTCCTTGTGTAACGTTTCACATTCTCAAGCACCTGCTCACCAGTCAGTTTCTTACTGTAATCGCGTGTTACGAGATCATACATCACTATATTATAATGATCCTTGATGGCACGAGCCTGTGACCACCTCAACAGCCCGTGAGGCGGACGGAACAGCGGAGAGTCAATAAGGCGATTGGACTCGGTTATGTCACGCATGTAGCGTAACCGGGGCACCTTAAAGCCCTGAAGATGATGCATCGTGTGGTTTCCATAACTATGACCACGTCGTTTTATCTCAGATAAAAGTCCGGGGTTGCGGGCAACATTGTCCCCCACCAGAAAAAATGTAGCCTTAATCCCATATTTATCAAGCAGATCAAGCACCCAAGGGGTCACCTCAGGTATCGGACCATCATCAAATGTAAGAAAAACTACCTTGCGTTTTTTACGCTTTATACGCCATATCGCCTCCGGAAAAAGGAGGCGATACAGCAGTGGTGGTTGTTCGATAAACATTATTACATATATCAATTAGAGGGAGATCATTCTGTTCCAAGTACAGTATGCAGATCCTCTATATGTACATTTTTCGCAAGAAGCTTACTGTTAAGACTTGCGTTGTCTCCGCCGTTATCACTGTAAGCCTTGATAAGACCGTAAAGATAAGCAGGGATATACTTGTCTGAACGATTGAGTCGCAGATTCTCCACTCCTACCTTGACAGGCTTCACACTGACACCGTCAGCAGCATAGCTTGCCAACTCGGCATCGACATATTTCTGCTCATCAGCGAGCAGGCTCTTATAATAAGCAAGATAGGGACCAAACCTCAAAATTTCGGCGGTCAGAATATCCAGCCCCTTTTCATTGAGCGACTCTTCACCGGTGACATCAGCAAGCGCAAAGTAAAGCGATGCGATCTGTTCACCCATGGGCACCGAGTAGGGTGCGAATTTCACAGGGAGCTTCTCTTCGATAATATCAAGCACATTGATTGCCTTGGTAAAACGGTCAGCTGCAAAAGCGATATCCTCGTCGGTCGCCTCACTGCCGTCTTCGGGCGACATAGCCTCGACACCCTCTTGATAAAGTTGAGTAGCAAGATCACTGAGGGCGCTGCGATGGGTTGTAACCATGCGCCTTACCGTTTCGTCGAGATATACAGTCTTACCTTCGGCTACCTCATCAAGACCACCCCAACGGAAACGCTCGGTAACATTGCGGTACATTTTGTCGGTATTGACCGGCATACTGTACCCGTCTCCGTTAAGTACCAGCGGAGTAAACTGGTAGACAAGACCTGTGTTACGCAGATTCTTCGACAGACTGAGATAGTAATCGTCGGGCACGGTCATTGCGACATAAACAGGTCGATTCCAACCGTTCTTTATGCTTGTGGCAAGCATGTCAAGCGACAGTACCTGACTTAGGGTCACACCACGACCGGGATTAGCCGGATCATTCATAAGGTCAACCGTGATCGCCGAGTCTGCCACCAATGCCTCAGCAGGAGAGATCACCCCGGCTTTGACAGCGGCATCGATATTTGACGGAATGCTCATGATAGGATAACGCATTATGCGTGAACGACCGTCGCTCGCTTCAGGATTGTTGTAAATATCATCCAGCGACGCAAAGACATCGACCTTGGTCTTACTTGCCGTTTCGGGATCTATCGTACTGTACTGCATACGGTCGTAAGCATAGTTCGACGGTTTGGCATACATGTCAATAGCGGGAGCCGTGTATGAAGGGATGCGCATCTGATCGGCATACCAGCCGGTAGTCAGATATGACAGATTGACCACCCTTACATCGGGACGATACCCTTCGACTTCCTGAGCATACCATAACGGGAATGTATCATTGTCTCCATTTGTAAATATAATCGCATTGTCATCAAGGCTGGAAAGATAGTTCATTCCGTAGTCACGCGTAGTATAACGCCCTGAACGGTCATGATCGTCCCATGTCTGCGACACCATCTGTAAAGGCACCAGAATACCGATAACAGCAGCGACACATGCCACGGCAAGCGACTTCTTAGAGTCAGGACCTTCTTTGAATGCCTTGTTGACAAGATTCCATATAGCGGCAACACCCATACCTACCCATATCGCAAACGCATAGAACGAGCCGGCAAAGGCATAGTCACGTTCACGCGGCTGCATAGGAGGCTGATTAAGATATAGCACAATAGCGATACCGGTCATAAAGAACAGGAAGAATATCACCCAGAACTGTTCGATACCGCGCTTATCCTGAAGAGCCTGCCAGATAAGACCTATCAAACCCAACAGCAAGGGGAGCATATAAAATACATTATGTCCCTTATTGTCTTTACCTATATCATCGGGAAGCAGTGATTGATCTCCAAGACGCGGATTGTCAATAAACGGTATTCCCGAAATCCAGTTTCCACGGTTATCCTCGCCATTGCCTTGCAGATCATTCTGGCGACCGGCAAAGTTCCACATGAAATAGCGCCAATACATGTGGTTGAGCTGATAATTAAGGAAATACTTCAGATTCTGAGCAAACGTAGGCTTTTGTACGTAGGATGTACGCAACGTATTGCCATTGCTGTCAACAATCACAGGCACCTCAACACTCGGGATATCAGCCATCGAGGCATTAATCCACTGAAGATAGCCGCGAGGATGATCACCCGCACTACTGTACATACGCGGGAACAGCATCTTGGGAGTGTAATTGTAATTAAGTTTGCTTCCGGGACGAGCCACATATTTATCGGGCTGCGAAGGATCAGTCTTAGTGATCTTGAAATATTCATCAGGAACCTCGCCCGAAGAATATTTATAATTACCCTCATCATCAACTTCGACAGCTACTGTTGACGCAAACGACTGCCCGTAGAAAAGCGGAGTATCTCCATATTGCTCACGGTTAAGATAGGAGCTGAGTGCAAACACGTTGTCAGGAGCATTCTGATTCATAGGCGGATTAGCCGTTGAACGTATCAGGAGCAATGCGTATGACGAATAACCGATGAAAATCACCAGAATACTGAGAGCCGTAATCGTGAGTATTCTGACCGGAAGTTTCTTTGTCAAGAAAAGATAAACGGCAAGAGCACATATAAAGATAACCGGAATCCATGCCGAGCTACCTATGAACGGAATACCCGACAAAATCACGCATATCAGAAACGACCAACGTATCAGCGATGCACTTTTCTGAGCATAAAGGCAGCGAATACACCATATCATTGCTGCAACAAAGAAGAGCGCATAGAAAAGGACGCCCATGTTATAGCTCATTCCGAGCGTATTGACAAAGAATATTTCAAATCCCTGAGCTATCTCGATAAAGCCCGGAACAAGTCCGTAAAGAATCAATGCTACAATAACGGCTGAAATCACCAATGCCACAAGCGAACCGCTTGCCGACGTGTTACGGAACTTACGGTAATAAACCACGAGCACCATCGCCGGAATACACAAAAGGTTAAGCAAGTGGACCGCAATAGAAATACCTATAACGTAGGCAATCAGAATCAGATATCTGTCGCTATGAGGCTGATCAGCCCTGTTCTCCCACTTAAGAATCAACCAGAAAACCAATGCTGTACAGAACGAAGAGAAAGCATATACCTCACCTTCAACTGCCGAGAACCAGAATGTATCGCTCCACGTGTATACAAGTGCTCCGCAGAGACCGCTACCCATGATAGCTATAAGCTTGGGTAGGGAAATTTCTGTTTCTTCATCCTTTACAATCAGACGACGCACCAGATGAGTGATAGTCCAGAAGAGCAGAAGTATCGTGCCGGCACTGAGTAACGCCGACATGGCGTTGACCGCAATAGCGACATTGGATGGATTACCTCCGGCAAAATTCACAAAGAAACGTGCCGCAAGCATAAAGATAGGGTTGCCCGGCGGATGTCCTACTTCGAGTTTATAACCTTGAGAAATGAATTCCGGACAATCCCAGAAACTGGCTGTCGGCTCAAGAGTCAGCAGATAAGTGATTGCAGCAATCACAAAACAAAGCCAACCCAGCGAGTTGTTGATAATGTTATACTTCTTCATTGATTGTTTATTGACGTCAAAAATCTTTTTTATAAGACCATAGCCCGCGACCCAAAGTCAAAAGGCTAACAAATCACAAAGGTAGTAATTATTCCCCAACCCCAAGCATCTGTTAGTATTTTTTAAGCGTGAGAGTAAAATACGGCTCGTTTGATAAAAAAAGTGAAAATAGGCACGCATAACAAAAGTGCTTAGACATTTACGCTGATTTTGCGTATCTTTGTAGGTTCAACACAACAACCGTTAAGATGAATTTCAAGTTATCATCCATATATAGCCCCACAGGCGACCAGCCCCAGGCGATTGATCAGCTCGTCGAAGGCATCAACGAAGGCATCCCGGCACAGACATTGCTTGGCGTTACCGGCTCGGGAAAAACTTTCACAATGGCA
>CAYTWG010000098.1:0-5223 GCA_964442005.1 uncultured Bacteroides sp.
ACGGAGTTCGGGAAGACCGTAAGTGTTGGGGAACAGTTTCTTGATTTCTTCCTGGTCGGCAACAGACTCGGTTGCGTTACCGAGTTCAGCCTTTACCGCGCCGGTGAGCACGATGGGCAACTTGGGTGCGTAAGTTGCACGGGCTTTCTGCAAAGCACTTTTTTTCATTATCTGATGCTTTAAATATTGGTTAAAAAATAGTTAAAAATCGTTTCTGTTGACCGGCTTACATATACCGGTATCATTTCTCCGCAAATTTACGAAAATATTGACAAACAGAGAAACAGAAAAAGGAATCTAATATTGAAAAAATGTTATTTAAGAGTCTCGAAGCGGTGGGGAAGGAATTTTTTAGCGAGGACGTCACGGAGAACACCATCGGAGGTATCGGCTTCGTATTTCCATGTCATTACTCCTCCAAGGTTGTTGTCGAGGATGTAATCACACTTTATGGCAAGCGACTCGGGATTGTCGAATGAGAAGATCATGTTTCCGAGCGAGTCAATGACGTAGGGGACGGCGGCAATCAAGTCCCATGCAACGGTTACATTTTCTTCAGTGATGAAATCGGCATAATTCACAAAATTGTCAAATCGACCGCCTTCGATACCGCGACCGTAGAAGGGCACGCCGATGACGATTTTTTCAAGCGGAGTGCCTGAGCTGGTGTAAGTATTGAGCGCGTCATCGATACATTTCCATTCCACAAGGTCGGAACGGTGAATAGCCGAGTGGTGATAAGGCGGAGTCCCCATGTCGTAGGTCATGATGTTGAAATTGTCGATAACCGGTATCATCTTTTCAAAGTCCACACCGTAGCCCGATGGTGACGTGGCTATAGTTATCAGTTTCTCGTCGCCAAGAGCCTCCCGAAGTTGAGAGAGAAAAAGAGCATAATTTCCGGTATCTTCTTCGACTGACAGACAGCCGGCACCGCGACCGGGCGCCTCCCAGTCGACGTCAATGCCGTCGAGACCGAGGCTGTCGATTGTCGCAACACAATTTTTTACGCAATCGGCACGCAGAGAGTCGTTGCGCGTCATCTGACTGAGTATTCCCGGAAGTCCGCCCAAGGACAGAGTGACTTTAAATTCAGGATGAGACTCCTTTAAGGCGACAATGCTTTTCAGGCGGGGAATGTTGGGCACAACGATATCGGTGTAGTTAACCGAGTCGACCGATGCATAAGAGTAATGGACACGGTTGAAGTAGTGCGGGTCGGGGAGGGGTGCATCTTTATAATAGGTGTAGGCGGCGACTATTTTTTCGCTTACCGGTTCCTGATTGTGGGTTGTCGTGGCACATCCTGTTGCTGACAGAATGGCGAGAATGGAGAGAAAGTGAGTTTTTTTCATTGCTGTTTATTTATATTGTCAATAGATCCGGCAACAGATGTGTACAAATTATCGAGATTGTAATATTTCCGTGCCATTTTCATTATTGTATCGGCTGAAAGTTCACGTATGGCGGTCTGCTGCTTCATAAAATAGTCGGCAGGCATGGCGTAGTGGCGTAAATTGATGTAGTAGTCCATTATGGAAAATGGGGAATCGAGTGTGGCGGCAAGCGATGTCATGGCGTAGCGACGGACATGAGATAGCTCGTCGGAGTCCATAGGGTCGGACTTCAACCGGTTGATCTCGTTGATGGTTTCGTCGATCAGCAGATTGGTGTAGGTGTTGTCGCACTGTGAATCGATCGTGATCACGCCACCTTCGGGATATCCGAGCAATCCCGCCGAGATGCCGTAGGTATAGCCTTTGTCCTCACGTATGTTAGACATCAACCGGCTACCAAAGTAACCTCCGAGAGCCATCGTAGCGAGTCGCAAATCATTGTAGTCGGCGTCACTGCGTGATATTGCGGGTATGGAAAGTTTCACGGCGGTCTGAAGGGATTCAGGGCGGTCGATGATCATTGACCGGACGGTCGACGGCGAGAGCGGAACGGTCGTTATATGGCGGTCATTATTGTTGTCAAAAGTCAGGCTTTCAAGGACAGAAATTGTATCATGCCGGATTTCATCGGTTATTCTGCCGGCTATGAATGTGACAGGAGGATAGGAACGGAAAACCTGTTTATAGACACGATTGATATCATCGATTGTTACACGACGGATGTCATCGGGAGTAGTTGTGCGCGACATGGGATGATTTTCGCCGAATACGAGACGGCGGTCGGCTTCCGACGCGTGGAATGTCACTTTCTTGGCTTCAAGTTCCCGGCTCCGTGCTACTTTCTCTTTAATTATTTCAAACTCTTCCTGAGGAAAAGCGGGCGAAGAGATTATTTCACCTATTATCGGAAGAACATTCTTAAACCGCGAATTGAGAGAGTGAAGGGTGAGTACTGTGAAATGATGTGACGGACTGATGCGCAGCCATGCCCCATTGAAATCGAGAGCTTCGGCAATTTCTTCACCGGTCAGTGACTTGCATCCTTCCTTGATAAGCTCGGCGGCGACAATCAGTGCCGCCGGCGAGTCAACATCGGCGGTTCCGCCACTCCAGGAAATGGTCAGGCGGTTAACTTCCTGCTCGCCCTGATCGAGAATAGCGAGTCGTATACCGTTGCTCAGGGTGATGTATTCGGGAACAGGAGCCGATAGCAGTCCGAATTCCTTGACTTCGGGAATGACTGTACGGTCAAGCATGGTCGTTGCTCTGTTCAAGTTCCATTGCATATTTACGCGCATTCTCAAGATCCTCAGGCGTGTCGATGCCGATAGTCGGACATTGGCTGATACCGACTTTTATCTTGAACCCGTTTTGAAGCCATCGGAGCTGCTCGAGCGACTCGGCAATCTCGAGTGAAGATTGCGGGAGGCGGGTGATGTCAGCAAGAGCCGTAGCACGGTAGGCATACATCCCAATGTGGGTATAGTAATCAGCATGCTCGGTCCATTCTTCCCACGGATAGTTGCGCACGTAGGGGATTATGGAACGGCTGAAATACAGCGCGTTCATGTCGTTGTCAAACACTACTTTTGGAGTGTTTTTGTCAAAAAGCGCATCAAAACCGCGCGATTTGTCAAAAGGGCGTACAAGTGTTGCAATCATTGTATCAGCCGAGTCAAAACATCCTTTCAGCGTGTTAATCTGTAACGGATCGATAAACGGTTCGTCACCCTGTATGTTGATGATGACATCAGCGTCGCTTGACAGATTGCAATATGCTTCGTAGCAACGGTCGGTGCCGCTGCGGTGATGGGTGCCGGTCATCACGACATTACCGCCAAATGATTTAACGGCGTCGAAGATGCGCGAGTCATCAGTTGCGACATATACCTCGTCAAGTGCCATGGATGCACGCTGATACACACGTTGAATCATCGGCATGCCGCATATATCGGCAAGCGGTTTGCCCGGAAAACGCGATGAAGCGTATCGAGCCGGGATAATTCCTATAAATTTTAAGCCTGACATGAGATATTGGATTGTTTGTTAGTAGATTTCTTTTTCTTAAAAAAGGAGGGCAGCAGGACTGCTCCTATAAGTAGGTAAATATAGTAGGTTATCACACGCCACAGCAAAGCAATTATCATCACTGTGGCGGCTGACGAGACGAGATCGCCATAATACTCGGTGAAAATCCATTCGCTTACTCCGCTACCGCCGGGAGTTGGGGAGAACATGAGCAATGCCCATACGATAAACTGTCTGCCGAAAACAACAGCCTGGTCAGCCGATGTAGCAAATCCGAAGAATAGCGCGTTGACGACGAGATAACGTGAAAGCCATGACACGGTTGTCGCGCCGAACGCTTCGATCCACCATAAAAACGGTTTGCCCTTTATTTCCCGGGAGGTTTCTATCAGATTGTCACCCATCTCTTCGACCGATGATTTCCATCGTCGGATGACAGGTAATCTAAATATATTGACAAGCAGCCTCTTAATGCTGTGAGGTATATAGAATAATCCGAGAAACAGCACGGCTGTCCACACCACGATGACGGCATAGACAATCCAGAATGTTGTAGCAAGTCCTGATACAATATCGCTGCTGCCGAATCCAAACAGACTGTCGTAAGGTATAAATAGGAAAATGATTGGACCCGCGATTACGAAAAACAGTTCGTCAAGAAACAGAGTAGTGATTGTAATAGCTGTTGCGCGTCCGAGCTTAATCCCCTCACGATTAAGGAAAATCATGCTTAAAGCGCTTCCTCCTACCGAAGTTGGAGTAATTGCTGAAGTAAACTCACATAAGAATGTCACACTAACCGATTTACGCCATGACAAGTCTTTGTCGGATAATGCGCGGAAACGCCATGCCATCCCTAAGTCTCGTCCCCCGAAAAACAATACGGCAAGGGCTATGCCTATGATAGCACGGTTGTCGAAGTGTATGTGAGAGAACGTTTCGGTGTTGAACTCTCGTCCGAAAAGCCACACGACCGCGACGACTCCGATGAGTACCGGGATCATCACCTTAAGCATTATTTTTAATGTTCCGTTCATCGGTCGCGGAAAGAGAGTCGGGGCGAGTAATCGTGGAGTTATAAAGCAGCAAAATATTCGCGTGTAGTTTCAGTCGGATTGAATGATGCCGCGATTTCTTCCGATAGGATAAAGCCGTTTACTCCCGCATCGAGCAGCGCGGGTATGTCGGCTATCGTGATTTTTCCATACGCGACCACCGGGATTTTCATACCGGCATCTCTTATCTCTGAGATAATTGTACGGCAGTCATTGACATCGGTTGTGGCAGGAAATCCGCCGAGAGTAACATAGTCGATATCCTTCCCTTTGAGAGCCAAAATATCAGCGGCAGAATTGACCTCGACTCCTATAATGGCGTGGGGTCCGAGTTTTTCACGGGCTTCGGCGGCATTCATGCTACCGGCTGAAAGATAGACGCCATGGACGCGCAGTTCATCCACAAGGTCAACATATCGGTCGAGCACGAGAACCGTATTATTCTCTTTACATATCGGGATAATGGCTTCGGCACATGCCTTCATTTCTTCTTTAGACATGCCGCATGCCGAGATTTGAATCCATTGGCAACCGCCGTCGATAACAGCTTTAGCCTGAGCCTTGATCGCTTCGGGAGAAGTTGATATTGTTGAATAGATAATCATAAATACGCGCTGTAATTGTTAATTAACCATAACCAAAAAAAGCCTTGCAATAGGTGTTGCAAGACTTTTCTTGATTTCTGTTTCTTGGGGTGAGGTGTGGGGGTCGAACCCACGACCTTCGGAACCACAATCCGACGC
>CAYTWG010000099.1:0-5155 GCA_964442005.1 uncultured Bacteroides sp.
CGCGGATGATAGAGTCGCGCACCCAGAATACAAACTGCTTGTATTTTGAGTTGGTAATCTCGGTCTCATCCATCCAGAAAGCATCGACCGACATGCCTTTGGGATCGGCGGTAATGTTCCAGATGCTGTCGTTTTTCTGGGGACCCATTTCCATTGAACCGCGGGAAACCAGCACCATACCGTAGGGGGTAGGCTCAGCCCATGATGTCCCGCCGACGCCGGTGACCTCGCCACCCGCCGAGTTGAGACCTCCGGCGGCACATGATGTCATCAGCATCATTGCGGCAAATATAGATAACAGATAGACAGAACTTTTTTTCATATTACATTATGCGTATACTCTTGTGTTTGTTTTTATTCTTTTCCGAAAAGTCAAGTTTCAGGCTGTAGCCGGCAAATAATTCGTGGCTGCCGCTTGAAGCCTTGGCGATAGCCGAGACGGGATAGTCGTAGGAGTAGCCTACATAGAAGCCCTTTATCTCGGCGGCAAGGGTGAGACTCACTGCGTCATTGTAACGGTAACTGAGACCTCCGCTGAGAAACTTGTTGTAGCGCAGTCGCGCTGTCACCTCGGCGGTGGTAAATGTCAGGTCACTCTTGACCAACAGGGAGGGTATCACTTCAAATAACGAGTTTTTTATCGGAATATTGCTGCCGGCAATAAAATATAACGTTCGACCGACGTTGAACTGGTAGTTTTTTTCGGTGCCCCCCTCGCCGCTGTCGGCATTGAGGCTTATTGACGGCGAGTTGAGATGGGTGCATGACAGCCCTGCCCAGAAGAGGCGGTGGGTGTAGTAGATACCCAAGCCAAGATCGAGAGCGTTGCCGCGCAGATCGTTGGTGGGGATGGCGTCATCGGTGCCTTCGTGATAGTCATCGTTGTCGGGAAGAAATACTTCCGAACCCTTGAAAGCCTGGTCGATGAATCCGACGCGGACACCTATCGTCATTTCGCCTTTCAGTAACCGTTTTTTGTAGGCGATCTGTGCGCCTATGTTCATGTCGGAGTAGAGTCCCCGGCTGCCCTGTTGCATTACGAGACCGACACCCCAGCGTCGGTTGATAAATTTGAACGGCATGTCGGCGACGGCTGTAAACGTGCGCGGAGCGTTGTCGATGCCTACCCACTGCATTCTCATGCCGCCTCGTATACGGAGCAGGTCGGTGCAGCCTATCGCGCCCGGGTTATAATATGACGGCACTTCGTAATATTGGGTAAACTGTGCGTCATTCTGTCCTGACACGGCAAACGCATTGAGCACGATCGTGAGCAGCGTTATATATTTTATTAATGTATCTCTCATTGATGCTTCATGCGTGTAATTATTCAAAATAGAAAGTGAGGATGACCATTTGTGAAGTGGCTTTTTTCAGCGACTGAGTGATCTTGAGCTTGCCGGGGTCGTCGACGAGGTCGGGTCGGTCATGTTGCACAACATCAGTAAGTCCGAAACAGAATTTCA
Organism: uncultured Bacteroides sp.; assembly: GCA_964442005.1. Lineage (GTDB taxonomy): Bacteria > Bacteroidota > Bacteroidia > Bacteroidales > Muribaculaceae > JAAVFS01. The sequence continues at coordinate 1,467 of CAYTWG010000099.1, forward strand.
ACTCGGGGATGAGTTTGAAATAGGGTAGGTAGAAGTCGCAGCCAAATCCTACGGAAAGATAAAAATCGGCTGTATTGAATTTCAGATAGTCACTGCGCTTTTTTGAAACATCAAATGCCGGCATGAGACCGGTTGTGAGATAAGGGCGGATGTTGCGGTGGCGCTGAGCGGCAAATTTCAGGTCAAGCGGTACTACGACGTGTGCCGACTTGATGTTCTGTGTCAGTTTTTCGCCGCCGGTGGTGTCGAGCATCTTGACTACCCGGTTGCCAAAATACATTCCTGGCGATACTCTCACGCTGAAATAGTCATTGAGACGCAGATCCAGAAGTCCGTTCACGCAAAAACCCGGAGAAAAGTCGGGTTGATCCATAAACCATGTCTCGCCGTCGTCGGTGACAAAACCGTTGTGAGTGAAACGCAGATCCTGTGTAAACAGACCGACGGAAAAGCCGAGATGCCACGGACGCATATCAGCGTACGGGCGGTTCAACAGCTTGTCGTTGAGGGTCTGTCCCCGCAGCGGGATGGCTGCCATCACCACTGTCAGCAAAAGGAATATGTAGCGTATTCTTTTCATTACTAATATAAACGACGCCCCCGCCGGTTTATTGCCTGAAACGGTTTTTTCTGTCTCCTATGAAGTGATGGCGATAAGCTTGCTTCAGGCAAAAACGAGCGGTGAAGCAGGGCGTTTAATTGCTTAATTTTATATCTTTGCAGCAGTTTTTGCCACATTATGAGACTCATATTTTATATAGGTCTCGTTCTTTTTCATGAAATAAAAATTGAAGAGCCAATGAAACGATTTTTGTATTTATCTGGAATGTTTTTGATTTCGCTTCTGTCATCGGCTGTCGATATGCAGGTTTATCCCGGCGGAGATCGTGTTGTGACTGATGCCGTCAGGCTTGCTGCCGACTCGATAGGACGCAGTGGCGGCGGAACCTTGATGTTTGGTCCCGGAAAATATGTGATCGGTTCGGTAAGACTTTACTCCAATACCCGTGTGGTCGTGGACCGTGACGCTGTCATTCTTGGAAGTATCGATCCGTATGACTATGTGGGCTATGATCCGTCGGGGGTGCATCCCGGAGATCTGAAAGCTCTTTTTTATGCCGATTCGGCATCGTGCGTGTCAATCACCGGGCACGGCATGATTGATGGTCGCGGGCTGGAGCTTGTGCTTGCTATCGACAGTCTCCATCATATAGGTCAACGAGTTGATGATAATTATAATTATCGGCGTATGCGCCCGTCGCTACGCCCTAAACTGTTGCGGTTCAATCATGTCGACACGCTTACGGTCAGCGGTGTCTCTTTGCGGTCATCGGCGGGGTGGGGCGTCTCAATCCATAACTCCGCGGGTGTCACTGTCAGAGATGTCGACTTTGTTAACCGTGCCTACTGGAATAATGACGGTATCGATATTGTCGATTCGCGCAATGTGCTGATAAGCAACTGCAACATAAACTCGGCTGACGACGGTATTGTGCTCAAATCGTTTGATTCTGATGGCGGTTGCGATTCAGTCAGGGTTGAGAATTGCTCGGTTATAAGCAGTGCGAGTGCATTTAAACTTGGTACCGAGTCATTTGGCGCATTTACCAATATCAGCGTACATGGTCTTAATGTCAGTGACACCTACCGATCGGCGATCGCAATAGAGTCGGTCGACGGGGCTCGTATAAAAAATGTCAGCATCGACAGTGTGACAGCTGTCAATACCGGCAATGCACTGTTTATTCGTCTCGGTCATCGGTGGGGCGATGCACCCGGTTCGATTGACAATGTGTCGATCAGTAATCTTACATGTACCGTGCCGTTTGGTCGGGCTGATGAAGCGTATGATTTGCGCGGTCCCGGACTTAATGTTATTTCCAACCCCGTCCCGGCGAGCATTACCGGTCTGCCTGATGCACGTATTACTAACGTAGTGCTCGATAATGTCAGTGTGATCTATCCCGGTCGCGGCACCAAGGGGATGGGCTATGTCGGGAAATATCGTCTTGATTCTCTTCCTGAGGCGCGTGACGCCTATCCCGAGTACACTATGTTTGGCGAGTTGCCTGCATGGGGGCTGTTTCTCCGGCATATTGACGGTATAACCATTAAGAACCTGGAACTCAAAGTTGAAAGCCCTGACTATCGTGACCCGATTGTCGCCTGTGACGTTATCGGGATGAACCTGCTGGAAGAATGACGGCTCATCATGCGGCAACGCTCATCGTCATAATCAATAGCATTTTTTAAAGAATTTTTTCTTTAATAGTTGTAAAGGACGTGGAATAATATTAATTTTGCAAGCATTAAACAGTAGCAAATAAATCAAAATCTAATTAATAATCCAAAATTTCTAATCTTTTATGTGGTTAACTAACTCATCTATAGGCAGGAAGCTTGTGATGGCTATTACCGGAGCATGTCTTGTCCTATTTGTTACGTTTCACTGTGTGATGAACGGTGTGGCGATTTTCTGTCCCGCGGGTTACAACATGATTTGTGAGTTCCTCGGAGCAAACTGGTATGCACTGGTTGCCTCTGTAGGCTTGGCTGCGCTCTTCATTATTCACATTATTTATGCAGTGTGGCTCACAGTTCAGAACCGCAAGGCTCGCGGTAATGACCGCTATGCAGTGACTTCAAAGCCCAAACAGGTAGAATGGGCGTCGCAGAACATGCTTGTTCTCGGTATTGTCATTCTTGCGTTCCTCGTTGTTCACCTTATCCAGTTCTGGGCTAAGATGCAGCTTGCCGAGATTACAGGAAATCATGCTACCGCCGTTTGTCCCATGAGCGGACAGGAGGTTGAGATCGATCCTGCAAACGGTATGGCGTTCATCAACATCGCTTTCAGCTGCTGGTTGACTCCCGTTGTTTACATTATCGGTTTCGTTGCTCTTTGGTTCCACATGACCCATGGTTTCTGGTCGATGTTCCAGAGCGCCGGTTGGAACAATGGCATCTGGCTCAAACGCCTCAAGACCATCGGCAACTGGTGGACTTCAATCGTGGTTCTCTTCTTTATCGCTCAGGCTCTCGTGTTCACCGCACGTGCCAACTGCCCCGAGTGCCAGGCTGCATCTTGCGATATTGAAATCGTAAGCTGCGACGAAGTTCCTGTTGCGACAGAGTGCTGCGAAGCTGCTGAATGTTGCGAGGCTGCAGCTGAATGTTGCGAAGCAAAAGCAGAATGCTGTGATGCAGAAACTACCGGCTGTGACAAGCAGAAAGATGCTGCATGCGGCGAATGTGAGACTGCATGTGAGGCAGCTCCTGTAGAAAATACTAACGAATAATAAACTATCAGATATGGCAGACATTAAAAATCTCGAAGGGATGATCGATTCAACTCCCATCATGAAAGATTACGCTGACATTGAATCGTCAAAGCTCCCTGAATATCAGATTGACTCAAAGATTCCCGAAGGTCCCATAGCTGAGAAGTGGACCAACTATAAAGCTCATCAGAAACTCGTTAACCCCGCCAACAAGCGCAACCTCGACATCATCGTTGTCGGTACAGGTCTTGCAGGTGCATCGGCTGCATCTACTCTTGGCGAGCTCGGGTTCAACGTTCTCAACTTCTGCATCCAGGATTCGCCCCGCCGCGCTCACTCTATCGCTGCTCAGGGTGGTATCAATGCTGCAAAGGATTACCAGAACGATGGTGACTCGGTTTACCGTCT
>CAYTWG010000100.1:0-4622 GCA_964442005.1 uncultured Bacteroides sp.
CTCAGGAAAGAAAATCCAGTACTTTGATCCGGAACTCAACGAGTCATACACCCCCTATGTGATCGAAACATCAATCGGTGTTGACCGCATGTTCCTGTCAGTTCTCTGCTCTTCTTACGAAGAACAGCTGCTCGAAAACGGCGAAACCCGTGTTGTGCTCCATCTCCCTGCCGCTCTTGCCCCTGTCAAGTGTGCTGTTATGCCCCTTGTACGTAAAGACGGTCTGCCCGAAAAGGCACGTGAGATTGTAAATGACCTTGAATTTGACTTTACTACCCATTACGAGGAGAAAGATTCAATAGGCAAGCGTTACCGTCGTCAGGACGCTATCGGTACGCCCTTCTGTATCACGGTTGATCATCAGACTCTTGAGGATAACACCGTTACCCTGCGCGAACGCGACTCGATGGAGCAGAAACGTGTCAACATCGCCGATCTCCATCGTCTCATCCATGACAATGTGAGCCTGAATGCGCTCTTACGTAAATTGGGTTAAATATTATTAAATGATTGCGTGACACCTCGGTTAGTGCAATAAACAGGGTGCTTGTCACCGTTAAATCAATAAAAACTTTGAAATTATGAATAAGTCAAAGATTATACTTCTCGTTGTAGCGCTGATGTTTGTCCTGGTGCTCATGTTTGGCGGCTGCACGGCTTGCAGTACCTACAATAGCCTCGTTACAGCCGAAGAAAATGTTGATCAGGCATGGGGCAACGTGGAAAATCAGTATCAGCGCCGTGCCGATCTGATACCTAATCTCGTCAACACCGTGAAAGGATATGCCGAGCATGAGAGCGAGACTCTTGAAGCTGTTACAAATGCCCGCGCCGGACTGACGCAAGCTCTTGACGATGCCAATGCCGTCAGTGCTGAGAAAGCGACCTCTTCGGAAAAGGCTATGAAGCAGTATCAGCAGGCTCAGAATGGTCTTAAGGGCGCTCTTGACATCTATGTCAACGCTGTGCGTGAGGCTTATCCCGATTTAAAGGCAAATACCAATTTCATCGGACTTCAGGATCAGCTTGAAGGAACCGAAAACCGTATTGCGACTGAACGTACCCGCTACAACGATTGCGTGAAGGAATACAACGTGCTGTTACGCCGCTTCCCAAACAATATTTTTGCCGGTATGATGGGATTCTCCTCTAAGTCGATGTTTGAAGCCGATCCATCGGCTCAGAAGGCGCCTAAAGTCGAATTTTAATTTAGAGACTGAATTTTTGCAATGAAAAAATTACTGATTGTAGTCATCACAGCTGTGACACTTGGTATCGTGTCGGCATGTTCGTCTGATAATAATACGTGGGCGGACTATACGGAATGGCGCGAAGCCAACGATGCGTGGATTCTCGCTCAGGCTGAGTTGCGCGATGCCGATGGCAACTTGTTTTACACTAAGGTCGTGCCGGAATGGGATAAAAATGCCTATGTGCTTATCCATTTCTTTAATGACCGTAAGGCTACGGAGGGCAATCTCTCACCGCTGTATACCAGTACTATTGATGTCAAGTATTATGGACGACTGTATAACGATGAGCCGTTTGACTCCTCCTATACGCAGGTGGCAAGTTATGGTGACAGTATTTTCCGCTGCCAGCTTTCCGAACTTGTGACCGGATGGGCGATTGCTATGGAAAAGATGAGAGTGGGCGACAGCGCACGAGTGGTGATACCTTATCAGCAGGGCTATTACTCTACATCGCAAGGCAGTGTCCCTCCTTATAGCTGTCTGTCGTTTGACATTAAGCTTGTAGATATACCATATTACGAAATTAAGGATCCCGAGTAATCTTTGGGGAATCTATATTATCAGCTATTGACAACGGAGTTGTGCCATCTCACGGAACAACCCCGTTGTCGGGCTTAGAATCAATACTATCTGAAAATCCACTGAAACAAAAATTAATCGTATGAAAACATATATTTCATCCCTGTGCCGCCGCGTGGTTATAATGCTGTCGGTGGCGTTGATTGCCGGACTTACCGCATGTAAGGATAAAAGTGAGGAGCTGGTCGATCCCAATGCTCCTGCTCCACGTCTCGTACTGGTCTACATGGTTGCCGATAATTCGCTCGGTTATCAAGAGTATGATCTCCAGGATATCAACGAAATGCTGTCGGCGGCTTCTAATGGAGATCTCGGTAACTCACGTCTGCTGATCTATCACAGCACACGTAATAATGACCCGAAACTGCTTGAAGTCACGCCTGACAGTCTTGCCACGATAAAAGTGTATGACAATAGTACTCCGTCGGTCACATATTCACGCATGAAAAGCGTCATTGCCGATGCCAAGGAAGCTGCTCCGGCTAATTCGTTTGGTATCATTCTGTGGGGACATGGCTCGGGTTGGCTTGAGAACGGTATGTCGGAGCCGGGACTTGAAGTGAAGTCATTCGGCAGCGACCGTAACGGGCGTTGGATGAATATGACGACGCTTGCTGAGGTGCTTAAAGATGAAAATACTGACTGGATCTACTTTGACTGCTGCTACATGGCATCGGTTGAGGTCGTTTATGAATTGCGCCACGTAACACCTTATATCGTAGGGTCGGCAATCGAGTTGCCGGCAGCCGGTATGCCTTATGATGAGAATCTGCGCTGTCTGATGCCGGCTAACTCCGATCTCTTGCAGGCATGTCGCAATACATTTAATCTGTATAACGGCAAGGTCGGTGCTGACCGTACATGTACGATGACACTCGTCTCGACAGCAGGTCTCGATAATCTTGCTGAAGTATCACGGGAAGTGCTTACTCTCGGAACGGAACTACCCGAGGGTTTTAGACCCCAGAAATACATGGTGTCTAACAACTGTTATCACTATGACCTGAAACATTATCTCGAGGCTCTTATGCCTGACAATGATGAGCTATGCGACCGGTGGAATGCTGCGCTTTCGGAGGTTGTGCTATATGCCGATGCAACACCGTATATATGGAATGATGTGGCGATAACGAACCATTGCGGATTGTCGACGTTTATATTGAAGGATGCAGTCTCAGCTACTGACCGTAATCACTATGAGCGGTTACAGTGGTGGAAGGATGTCGTTTCCCATCGTTTCAATTGATAAGGTCGTCTGTCTGTCACGTAGCCGGGCACCGATTTAATATTTTGGTTTATGATTATGTTTCAACAGGACGCTCCCGGAGTGGAGATACCATTGCCCGATCCCTCGGCTGAAGTTCATAATATCTCGACGATGTCGTTTGACGAGTTTATCAATAAACTCGTCAGCGGTTCTGTGCAGTTTGCCATCAATCTGGCGATAGCGCTTGTCGTGTTTTATGTCGGTAAGTTTATTATCTCAAAGATATACAATGTTGTCGGAGCGATACTACTGCGGCGTCGTGTTGAGCCGTCATTGACAACGTTTATTCTCAGTTTCATAAAGATAGTACTGTACTTCATTCTGATTGTTACTGTAATAGGAATACTCGGTATCGAGACCAGCTCGTTCCTTGCGTTATTTGCTTCGGCAGGTGTCGCTATCGGTATGGCTTTGAGCGGAACATTGCAGAACTTTGCCGGCGGTGTGCTGATATTATTGCTGAAACCTTATCGTATCGGAGATTATATCGAAGCTCAGGGATATGCCGGAACAGTCAGGGAGATACAGATTTTCCACACGATTATCAATACGGCTGACAATAAATCGATAATTATACCTAACGGTGGTCTGTCCACCTCAAGCATCAACAACTGGTCGCGCGAGGACTATCGTCGTGTTTCATGGACCGTGTCCATTTCTTATGGTAATGATGTCGATGCTGCGCGTCAGGCTATTCTTGACATGTTTGCCAACGATGACCGTATTGTAAAGGAGTATATCGAAGATGCCCGTAAAATCTATGACGATAATATAAAGAAAGAACAGGAAGTTAATGGAGTCGTGCCTGAAGCGGTTAAGAAACGGGGATTTTTTTACCGCCTGTTTCACAATACTAAGAAAGCGGCAATAGCCTCTAATCTTGGTGAGCAGCCGGTCGTTCAGATTGACGCTATCATCCCTAAGGTAAAGCGAGCTCCTGTTGTTTATGTCGGCGAACTTGCGTCAAGCAGTGTCGATCTGACAGTCAGGGCATGGGTGCGTACGGAGGAATATTGGTCGGTATTTTTCCACTACAATGAGGCGTTCTATAAAGAGCTTCCTGATCACGGAATCGCTTTCCCGTTCCCCCAGATGGACGTGCATTTGCAGCAAAATTGAGCGGAATATATCGGCAAGATGAATTTTTAAGTTTATTTAACACGTTGTGCTGCGGTTTTATATGGTCGGCTAATACCTAGCCTTAAGATGTATTGATTAAAAATTCATCAAAAAATTCAAAAAATAAAGTATAATAATACTTAACTTAAGCGGATTTATGAAAAAGTTTAGCTATATTTGCAAAAAGTATAGCTACGGAGTTGCGTCCCCGCAATTTATTTTACCGTGGGTGGACCGGTGGTCTGCCGTATAATCACGATGCCATGTCGGCGGCTCTCTGTGAAGAGATACTTTTTACACGTAATGCAATTGGTTGAAATATAATCTTTTGTCGCTGCGTGTTCTGCTCTCGATAATAAAAAAATAACATAAATGATAAGTAAATGGAATTACTTACCCCTTAC
>CAYTWG010000101.1:0-4470 GCA_964442005.1 uncultured Bacteroides sp.
TTCTGAATTTCCTACGTTCACAAACTACAAGATAAGCATAACGCTTCTTATTTTTACAAAAATGCCTTGGACCAAACAATAACTGTCCTAATACAAAATTACAAAAAAGACTTGGAATACAAAAATTCTAAGCTCTGAAAATTTGTAAGTTACAGCTAAAAAGTAAAAAATGCAATGAACATACTCTCAACAGGCACAATATTTGGCTGCATTAGATAAATATATTACTTTTGCAACGTTGATTCCCGGTAGCCCCTGATTTTTCAAGCTATCGGGTTTAGTTTTTTAATATCCGCAAAGATAACAAAATTTCCTGAATATATATTATGGAAGGGATAGAACACACGCACACGCATACCCATTCCGGTATAATGTCACTCACGGTCTATATGTGGACATCGGGAAATAGAAAAGCCGCGACAAGTCTCAGACTGCCGCGGCTTTGTATTGGTATTATGCGAATGGATCAAAGACGTTCTATTTCAAGATCTTTCCACTGTACTTTGATTCCGCCGCCGTCATGAATCTGAAGCGCTATGCGACCCTGAGCGTTGCCAATGGCTTCATCCTCAAAATCGACCATCGGTTCGCCGTTAAGCCAGGTCTGCACGTGGTCACCCTCGACACGTATTCTCATTGTATTCCAGTCACCTTCTTTCAGGATAGTTTCCTTCTCATCAGGTATAGTCTGAAGCCAACCGCGACCGTATGACTCATAGATACCGCCGGTATCGCAATTGCGGGGCGCAACCTCACACTGCCAACCGTGAACTATCGCGGGTTCCTCGACAAATGACCGGAAGAACACACCTGAATTACCATTAGCGAGCTGCTTAAACTTGAGTGTCAGATCAAAATCCTTATAGTAATCATCGGTTGCAAGATAACCGTACAGCTTGTCAGGTCCACTCTCACACACCAGATTGCCCTCATCATCGACATACCATAATTCGGTACCGTAGGCATGCCATCCCGACAAGTCTTTGCCGTTGAAAATCGACTGCTTGCCGGTTTCCTTTTTCGGCAGCCGCTTGATCTTAATATTACGGAATGACGCGGGGTCACCATGATCCTGAATACAGATCACGCCGGTACGTGCCAACCCATACTCCGGAGCATTCTCCCACTTACCGCTATTCTTACGTGCATACCAGTCATCGGTCCACGCCTCAAACTCAAGTATCTTATGACCGTTGAGCCAGTGCTCCACGTGTCCATTGTCAAACACTATGCGGGAGTTGTTCCATTCACCCTGAGGATTTACCATCATAGAGTCGGGATCAGGCAGATGCATGGCATAGTCAACGCCGAGTTTCTGCCACTCCTGAAGTTTTTCGGGGGCGTTGACTTCCTCCCACCCCTCGTTATCGATAAGCTGATATTCGGGTCCGGTCACATAGGGTACGGTAAAGAACGGATTTTCCACAACGTGATATAGCATACCGCTGTTACCGCCATGAGTCAGTTTCCAGTCCCAATCAAGAATAAAGTTATCAAACTCGCGGTCGGTCACTATATAACCCGACCCGTCGCTACCGGTACCCGATGCCTGTATGCAGCCATCAACCACGTGCCACGGCTCGGTAAGAGAATCACCGTTAAAGTCACGCCAGCCATTCATCGTCTCTCCGTCAAAGAGCAATTCCCAGCCATCAGCAATCTCCTCGGCTGTCAAACGATTGTGTTCTTTAGTTTCACCGCATGACAGCGCTACCAGCGCCAAAACTCCGCATGCAGGAATCAAATTTTTCATTTTCATCTGATTTATTTTTAAGGTAACTATTTATTCTCTACATTAACGTAACCCCGGTGAGAGACATTACTCTATCAACTTGATTTCACCATAATAGTAAGCGTAATTACCAACCGGACCGAAAAGCATCACGGTACACTGGGCTACATAACCGCCACCGGGTATAGAAACCGGTTCAGTGACCCTCCAGTTACCACCTACTATGGGAGTTGTTTTTGACGAGTTTACATCATAGCGGACCCCGTCGATCCAACTAACGGCAGCGTCAAGACCACTGAATGACATAAACTTACCAAAGTTCCATTCTTTAGCAGGAACCTCTCCCTTTACATCATAGTTATCAGGACCAGCCACACCTTCTGATTCCGACAGGTATAGGACACATGGATCAGCCGAAATATCCAACGTTGCCGAGTGTATCGGAATAAACTTACGATCTTCACCCGAATAAATCATATTACGTGATCGCATTGCATCGGCGAAATAACCGCTAACTGTAATATCGCCTGAGTTAAGCACCACGTCAAACTGTGCGTTGTAGAATCCCTTGCTATTCTTTTTCAGAGTGATGAGACCCGACGCCCCGTCGCGGTTATTGTTGTCAATCACCACCGAGACAATATCTCCTTTCGAGAGGTCCAGATATGCCAATTTAAACGAGAACGGACACTCCGTATCAGCAACATTGAAAGCCTCGCCGTTGAGAAGTTGTGTCGAACCTACATAAATCTCAATGAACGACTTGGTGTCCAACTGGATGTAGCTGTTGACATCGGATACAGAGTAGGTAAAGGTTCTGCCGTCATCCCATGTGTTGTTTAGGTAGAAACCACAGCCGAAAGTTCCGGATTTGGATATATTACTGCTCTTTACTTCATATTCAAAGTAGCTCCCTTCGGGTTCGGGTTCGATAATTTGCGTCACCTGAGATGACAGATATACACTGAATCGGATACCTGCATCAATAGTAATAAATTCACATTTTACCGTCATTTCATCATCTCGCAGAGAAGAGGTGAGCTTACCTTCCGATACGGTTATATTGTCACTATTGATCACGAAACCGTCCTTATCGCCAAACTCCGGCAACCGGCTCATAAAACTTATACCATCATCACCGGTGATAGTGGCAAGATTGATTTCACTGCCGACAGACGATACGGGAAATTTGATTTCGGTACAATCATCGGCATTCTCAAACTCCTCCACCGAAGTAAGACCTTCATGTGCAGAGAAGTATGCTGTTATAGTCATCTGATCAGATGTTTCAAGAATCATCACGGACCCAATGCCCACGTCTTCGCCGCCATCAAACACCCACGTGTTTACACCCTGCTCTTTTACAACAGGTTCTTCCGGCTCATTATCGATAGGATCCTCATCACTATTACAGGAAGTGCACATAACAAAAAATGTGGCGAGGACAGTAAAGAGACTTACGATATTTTTCATAATAGTTTAATACTTTCAGAAATAACACAGGATGGAGATTACCAGACGTCATCTCCATCCTGTTATTTATACGCTTATTACAGCTGATTATTCATTATTATCACGGTGCTGACGGTTGTTGTCACGACGCGGTCCGCGCTCGCCACCTTCACGACGGGGTCCACGCTCGCCGCGATTGTTGTCACGACGGGGACCGCGGTCACCGCGGGGAGCACGCTGAGGTTCAACATAGCCCTCGGGCTTAGGCTGAAGGGCGCGCATAGACAGACGGTACTTACCGGTCTTTTTGTCAATTTCGATAAGTTTTACCTCAAGAGTGTCACCCTCTTTGATGCCTGAAGCTTCCATATTGTCGAGACGGTCCCAGCTGATCTCAGAGATGTGGAGCAGACCGTCGCGGTTGGGCATAAACTCTACGAATGCACCGAAGTCAAGGATCGAACGAACCTTACCGGTGTAAACCTTGCCCTCCTCGGGAAGCTCAACAATAGCGTTGATCATCTCGAGAGCCTTATCAATAGAAGCCTTGTTGGCGGCTGCGACTTCGATGTAACCGCCTTCGTCGATTTCGTCGATTGAAACAGTTGCACCACTTGCTTCCTGAATGCCCTGAATAATCTTTCCGCCCGGACCTATCACTGCACCGATGAGTTCCTTGGGGATAATCATCGTCACGATACGGGGAACGTTGGGCTTGTAATCCTCGCGGGGTGCGGGAATAGTCTGCTCGATAATATTGAGAATATGTAGACGACCGTCACGAGCCTGGTTGAGAGCCTTCTCAAGAATCTCGTAAGAGAGACCGTCGCACTTGATATCCATCTGAGTCGCTGTGATACCATCACGTGTACCGGTCACCTTAAAGTCCATGTCGCCGAGGTGATCCTCGTCACCAAGGATGTCAGAGAGGACTGCATACTTGTCGCTTGCCGTATCAGTGATAAGACCCATAGCGATACCGCTGACAGGGCGTTTCATCTTCACACCGGCATCAAGAAGGGCAAGTGTTCCGGCACATACGGTAGCCATCGATGACGAACCGTTTGACTCAAGGATATCGCTAACTACGCGGCAAACGTAGGGGAAATCATCGGGGAACATGCGCTTCAGGGCACGGTGAGCAAGATTGCCGTGACCAATCTCGCGGCGACCTACGCCACGCACCGGTTTAGCCTCGCCTGTCGAGAAGGGGGGGAAGTTGTAGTGAAGGAGGAAGCGCTCGCGACCCTGATTGAGCACGTCGTCGAGAATCTTCTCGTCGAGCT
>CAYTWG010000102.1:0-4457 GCA_964442005.1 uncultured Bacteroides sp.
ACCATACGGCGTAAGAGATGAATTTAAAACCACGCGTCTCGTCAAATTTCTGTGCTGCTTTAATAAGCCCGAGATTGCCTTCGTTGATCAAGTCGGGAAGGCTAAGTCCCTGATTCTGATATTGCTTTGCTACCGACACAACAAATCGCAGATTAGCACGTGTGAGCTTTTCAAGGGCTACTTGATCGCCCTGTTTGATGCGTTGTGCGAGTTCAACTTCTTCTTCAACAGTAATCAGTTCTTCTCTACCAATCTCTTGCAGATATTTGTCGAGCGAGGCGCTCTCTCGATTGGTGATCGATTTAGTAATTTTTAATTGTCTCATCTTTTACCGATAGTTATCAAGGTGCAAAGTTACAAAATTATAAACAAAAAAATGTCAATAATATTGTCTTTATTACTGTTAATATCGCGTTAATGTGCGTAATGAATTGGTATATAGCTCATTGTGTGCGTGGGTACGGCGTCTTTACGATGCAATTCTCCGCCGGAATCAGATAGAGATTCGGATAATGTCAACCGGAACGGAGAGTGAGATGAGGGCGGCACAGTCGGCGGCGCTGTCGGGATGAGCGAGCAGGGATGATGAGGCAAGATAGTGATAAACAGTGTCGATGGATGCATTGTTGCCGAGCATCTGTTCGATATCGTCAAGTAGAAATTCCGACAGGGTGTTGCTGTTTAGGATTGCCACTGCCGGGACAAAGACAGTGGAATGGGTTTCCTCTTCAAATGGTTTCACGGTCAAGTTACCGGTCAGATTGTCAACAGAGATTACTTTCATCGACTCAATGCCGTCTGACGTGACCAATTGTCGTGCAAGGACTCTACGACATGAAACCGGATTGTTAATCGTCGTCATCATCCTTCTTTCCGTAATTGAATGTATCGATTGAGCGTCGGCGCAGACGTTCTATCGGATTCAAACGTGTACGTATAAGGGCGATACTGTCGACATATATAATCTCGTCGGCGAGAGGCGTGACATGTATCACGCCATAAAGACGCTGTGGCGTGCGTGTCGTGTCGACCTGGAGTTTAAGGCGGGTCCAACCGTCGCTGTTGGCATTGGTAGAGGTAAACTCGGTAAGACCGTCGGCATAGTCTACGGCAATAGTGGCGGAAACAGTGCTGCGGTTATTGAGCGTTTTGAACTCCCACCGGTAATTGTCGCCTTTCTCCCATGTGTCGTCGCGGTCAAGAGCAAATGTCAGGTAATCGACCGGTGACAGACGACTGAATGAGAAATGGCGTGATGACTGCCACGTGTCGACCGAGTCTCCTGCTACTGCGATATGCACTGTTTCGTTGGCATCAAGCAAGTTTGCATTATCAAGGTCCTGTTCAAGCAGTTCGATCACGCGGTCATAGACTTTTATATATTCCTCGACATGGTGTCCATACCACACGAATGACGTGTCGACCTGTTCGGCTGTGACACCATGATTCATATAGATTGACTGTTTCAGAAGCTTTTTCAGCGAATCATTATAATAGGTCGAACGGTTCAGTTCGATCACGCTCTCTCCTTTGTGGACATCGGCAAGCAGACGAGCCATTTTTTCCTGCGGAATCACATTGTCGGGTGTGGAGCTGCATGCCGCAATGATAATTGCGGCGAGCATTGTCAATGAGATGCTGAGAAGGATGTCGTGTTTTTTCATTTGCAGTGATGTCCTGATAATTTGAGGGTGTGGATTATTTTTCGGAGTGGGATTCGTTGGATGACAACTGTTTGCGGAAAAATAGGATTAGGACGACAATTCCTACCGATATAGCTGCATCGGCGAGATTGAATACAGGCTGGAAGAACAGGAAGCGTTCACCTCCGATAAACGGCATCCATTCAGGCCAGTAGAAACTGAACAGCGGGAAATAAAGCATGTCGACAACACGTCCGTGTAGAAGTGTTCCATATCCGCCTCCGTCGGGAAACAATGTAGCGATTGCGGGTGGGGCGGGGTTGTTGAAAATCACGCCGTAAAAGGCGCAATCAATAATATTGCCTGCTGCTCCGGCTGTAATGAGGGAGAGGCAGACTATATAGCCGCGGCTGATGTCAGCGCGGTTTCGTATGCGCCAGATGTAGAGAATCAGGAGTATGGTAAGGACTATGCGGAATAGTGTGAGCAGTAACTTGCTACCTATTTCCCAGCCAAAAGCCATGCCGTTGTTCTCGACGAAGCAAAGACGGAACCATGAGGTGATCTCATAGTCCTCCCCGAGATAGAAATGAGTTTTAATCCATATTTTCAGAATCTGGTCGAGAAGAATTACAACGAGAATGATGACGAGGGCTAAAACGCCTTTTGATAATTTCATAATGAAGTGATATAAATACGGTTTGCTTTATTTCCTGATCCCGGTGATTTAACGGAATGGAATAGGGAATAGGGTGCAATCGTCGGTAGTTGACGATGCGACCGGCTGGGTATATCAGTGACCGGGATATCGTTATCATGCCGATATCCCGGTCTTTTTTGTGTCGGTTTACTTCTTTCCGATTTTTCCGTCGATCGACAGCGTGGCATGAGGGACAGCACGCAGACGCTCCTTGGGAATGAGACGTCCTGTCTCGCGGCAAATGCCGTAAGTCTTGTTCTCTATGCGCACTAATGCCGCCTGCAGATGCTGGATGAATTTCATCTGGCGTTGTGCCATCTGTCCGGCTTCTTCCTTACCGAGTGTGTAGGCGCCTTCTTCGAGAACCTTGAATGTCGGCGACGTGTCGGCAACATCATTGCCCTCGGTGTTCATCCAGTTGCTGCGCAGACGTTCATATTCTTCTTGCGCTTTGGCAAGTTTCTCAAGAATAAGTTCCTTGAACTCCTGAAGTTCTTCGTCGGAATATCTGGTTTTTTCGCTCATGATGTAATACTCTTTTCAGTTAGTATTGCAATTCATCAGAGGACTGTCTGATAAATTATTTTGAAATGTTGACTTTTACCAGCGTTCCATCGATGTCGAGAGTCTCGTCCTCGGCGACAGTAGCTATATCGCCTATTACAAGAGAGTCGGCAAGCACCTGATTCTTGATGTATTCGCCATACTGTTGAATAGCTCCGTCGATCAGGTCACAGGGTGCGATGACGATATTGATGCGGTCAGTAATCTCGTAGTTACGGCTCTTTCGTATGTTTTGGATACGGTTGATGAGCTCACGGGCTATACCCTCGTTGCGGAGTTCGTCGGTGATTGTTACGTCAAGAGCTATGGTGACGTTACCTTCATTAGCGACAAGCCATCCGGGGATATCTTCCGATACGATTTCCACGTCAGTTGCATCAATAACAGCTGGGGCACCGTTTACCGTCAAGGTGATGGTTCCGTTCTTTTCCAGTTCGGCAATCTGGTGCTGAGACATAGCCGCAATCTCTCCGGCTACGAGTTTCATCATTTTTCCATGCTTCGGACCGAGTTTCTTGAAGTCGGGTTTTACGCGTTTGACCAAAATGCCGTCCTCGCTGTTGACAAACTTGAAGCTCTTGACGTTTACTTCGCTTAATATCAGGTCAGCCATCGACTCGATATCGGCACGCTGCTTCTCGTCCACTACGGGAATCATTATAGTAGATAGGGGCTGGCGTACCTTTATATTGACTTTGCGTCGTAGAGCGAGCACCATCGATGTGATTGTCTGGGCAAGTGCCATGCGCTCTTCAAGTTTGCTGTCGATGACGGTCTCGTCGGCGACAGGGAATAAGGCAAGGTGTACCGAACGCTCATTCTTGCGGGTTACCGAAGTCAGGTCGGCATACAGGCGGTCAGCGTAGAACGGAGCGATCGGTGCAATGAGCAGAGCCACGGTTTCAAGACATGAATAAAGTGTCTGGAATGCCGATATCTTGTCGTCGTTCATTTCGCCTCCCCAGAAACGTTTACGGTTCAGGCGTACATACCAGTTGCTGAGGTTGTCGTTTACAAACGTGTTGATGGCACGGGCTGCCTTTGTCGGTTCGTAATCTTCAAGGGCGCTGTCAACCTCTTTAATAAGAGAGTTGAGCAATGAGAGAATCCATCGGTCTATCTCGGGACGATTGTCGACCGGTATCTGCGGCATCGAGTTGTCAAAGCCGTCAACGTTGGCGTAGAGCGCGAAGAATGAGTATGTGTTGTAGAGTGTCGCAAAAAGTTTGCGGGCAGTCTCTTTTACACCGGCGGTGTCAAATTTCAAGTTATCCCATGGCGACGAGTTGGCAATCATGTACCAGCGCACGGGGTCGGAACCAAACTCTTCGATAGTCTCAAACGGATTGACTGCATTGCCAAGTCGTTTCGACATCTTGTTGCCCATCTTGTCGAGCACGAGACCGTTGGAGATCACAGCCTTATAGGCTATGGAGTCAAACACCATTCCGGCTATTGCGTGGAGGGTGAAGAACCATCCGCGTGTTTGGTCGACACCTTCGGCAATGAAGTCGGCGGGATAGAGTTCGCCGGAGTCCACCCCTTCGCGG
>CAYTWG010000103.1:0-4387 GCA_964442005.1 uncultured Bacteroides sp.
ATCCTTGCCACGCTTACTGCGGGAGAGGTCAATCTGCTCAATAGCTACGTTTGAGCCGTGATAGAGTCGTATCATATCCGACCTCCTTCCCGTTGGCAAATGACTTGTAGGTCGGAAACAGCGTCGTCGATGGATAGGGTATGCTCGGCGGCATAGCAGTCGAGAAGAAAATCTATACCTGTGAAACGGCGCAGATATGCGTACGCCTGCATGTTAGTGAGGTTGTATCGCTGCGCGAAAGCCCCGACACATGCCACTACATATTCAATTCGGTTAAATATCTCTTTTTTGTCCATGACTATGCTTTATTACTTATTATTAAGTCTTTAACATCAATATCAAGTAACTCAGAAATCCTCACAAGAGTATCAAGGGAGGGCTGCATTTATGCAAAGTTAAAACTTTTCTTTGATATGGTCAAATGTTTCAACATATCAGCTTTGTCTGCCGGATAAGAAACAGCTTGAAATTTTCTTGAATAATAATAGTGTAGATTAAGTGAGGAAGGAGATCTAAAGAATAATAGTCGTAATCAAATAATTATCAGACTTAGTGCGGGAAGATTTAAATTTTTATTTAACAAATTATATAATGAGGTTTCTCGCAGCGGTTGTATAGGGTATTTATAAAATAATATTATTATAATGTTTATTATAATAATATTAGAATATTGAAAACTTTTCGTACCTTTGCAGTGTTGAACGGGAAGACGGACTACATCAATCCGCATTAAAACCTAAAACCACTGTAAAATTAATAGCAAGACAGATTGTAAAACTAATTGTAAATCCAGGCTCAATATGTTAGCAAAAATCTCTCAAGTCGGTACATCGGTAGGGGTAATAATCCCCCGGTATATCGCCACTGAAGGAGGCTTCTCAAAAGGCTCATCAGTGAACATTGAATTTAAAGACAACCAAATCATCATTTCTAAACCCAAGACAAAGCGTGAAGGTTGGGCTGCCGCATTCGAAAGATATGCGACAGAAGGTGAAGACGCAATGTTGCTGCCTGACTATATCGACGCTGAAGCCGTGGAATTGATGTAACCCGACTTTCTGTTCAATAAAATTTAATTTTATAACTCATTTAAAATGAGGAAATTTGAAATCTATCCTGTAAATCTTGACCCTACGGTCGGGGCTGAGATGCAAAAAACAAGACCGTGTTTGGTCATCTCACCTAACGAGATGAACGCTTATGTGCGTACCGTCATTATCATTCCCCTTACGTCGGCATCAAGAGAGCTCCCGACAAGAGTTTTGATTAAGGCGACTACTCAGAGCGGATTAAATAATGACAGTTACGCCGCTATCGACCAGATTAAAACAGTTGATAAATCCAGATTAGGCAATCTGATTGGCGAAATATCCGAGTCAGAGAGGCACGACGTAACGACCGTTTTGTTGGACTTGTTCGACTACTGAACCGTCGAGAGTAAAATTTAAGTCATGGCGTCAATGCCGGAGATATCCTCCTGACAAGATCCTTTGATGAAGCGATAAAAGGACTTGAAGAGGGTAAAAAGGTCCTCTTCGCTTCCGCGCCCGGCGATGTCGAGGGTATTGAAAGTAAATTCCTCCCTGTTTTCTGGAGCCCCGGGGAGGGTGATGACTCATTTATTTTTCTGTTCGGGTAATAATGCGTAAATTTGTACGGACGGAGACCGGGAGCCGGTTTCCGATTGATAAAAATGTAACAACGATTGTTTCTCGACTGACCGGTGTCGACGGCTGAGAGACAGACACAGAGGAATCCTCATATATGAGATTTGACGAACTGGATTTAAGCGATGACATTCTCGACGCAATCGAGACGATGCATTTCGGAGAGTGTACCCCCATACAGGAAAAGACCATTCCCCTCGTGCTTGAGGGAAAAGATGTCGTAGCGATAGCTCAGACAGGGACGGGCAAGACGGCTGCATATCTGCTGCCGGTGCTTGACCTGCTTGCTGATCTCCCGGCGCCTGACGGGACGGTCAACTGTGTTGTCATGGTGCCAACCCGCGAGCTTGCCCAGCAGGTTGAGGAGCAGATGGACGGTTTTTCCTACTACATGCCGCTGTCGTCGATAGCCGTGTATGGCGGGACGGACGGAGCTACGTTCAGCCGTCAGCAGCGCGCGATGCGCGAGGGTGTCGACGTAGTGATAGCGACACCGGGGCGGTTGCACGCACTGTTGCAGACGGGTGGCGGAATCAATCTGGGAAGTGTGCGTCACTTTATCCTTGACGAGGCTGACCGCATGCTCGACATGGGTTTCTATGAAGACATAATGCGCATAGCGCGTCAGCTGCCCGCCGAGCGTCAGACGCTGCTTTTCTCGGCAACAATGCCCCCGCGTACGCGCCGTCTCGCATCGGAGCTGTTGCGCGATCCTGCCGAAGTAAAGATCGCTCCGTCGCGTCCGGTTGAGAAGATAGCGCAGTCGGCGGTGATGTGTGGCGTCAGCGACAAGGACGCGAAGCTTATGGAGATCCTGTCGCAGCACAAGGGGGAGAAAGCGATCGTGTTTGTAGGGTCTAAAATGACCGTGCGCGAACTCTCACGCACGTTACGCCGCCGTAATATCAGTGCCGCCGAGATCCACAGCGATCTTGAACAGCAGCAGCGCGACGAGACGATACGCGGATTCCGTGCGGGCAAGATCGACGTTATCGTCGCCACTGATCTTCTCGCGCGCGGCATAGATATCGATGACGTGGCGCTGGTGGTGAACTACGACGTGCCGCGCGAGCCGGAGGACTATGTGCACCGCATAGGACGTACAGGGCGAGCCAATGCCGACGGCATAGCGGTCACGATCGTGAGTCCGCGCGACCGGCGGTCGTTTATCAAAATCGAGCACACGCTGAAAATCAAGATACCTGTAAACGGCGATGCCGGTGATGCCGACAAGATGCCGCCTGAGGCAAAGGCGGAGAAGCCCAAGGCGCGTCGCAAGCCACGCTACGGCTACCGCAAGAAGGGCGGAAGAAAAAAGGGCAGTCGGAAAGACGCGCCGACAACGCCGCCAGCTGCCGAATAATGCGCGACGAAGGGAGTTTTTGACCAATTTTAGCGCAGTAACGGCGATTTTTCCGGGATTTTGATGCCAAAGTATTAAAAAATGTATTTACTTTGCAACAATATATACTATCAGACCTCATCCCATGAAAAAGTGCCTAAAAGTCCTCGCAACGGTTGTCGCAGTAGTTCTGTCGCTCGGTCAACACCGGGTTGACGCGCAAACGAAGTATGAGGCATATATCCCCCATTGCTTTGCTCTTGACCTGACCGGCGGCGTGCAGCTTGACCTGTCGGATCTCAACTGGGAGCAGAAACTCTCGTTTGAGGAGCGTCCGTTTGTCGCCACCAGCGTCCATCTCCGTCCGAGCTATTTCGGCGGGAAGCATTGGGGCGGCTATGCCGATTTCGGTTTTAACTTTTTCCGTTTCAATGATACAGAGAGACTGTTTGACGTGCTCATGCCGGGTCTGGGCAAACTGAAGCCCTCGCTGACGGTCGGAGCCACTTACCGCCTTGAAAGCAGCCGGGTGCAGTTTCATCCCCGTCTTGGTGTCGGATTCCTGTGCTACGGCTCTCACTCCACGGCAAGGACTTTTGTCACGAATGATGTGACTTACACGATGCGCAACAAGCTGTCGGGTAACATGTTTGGTCTCGATGCGGGCGTGTCGGCAGCCTACCGTATCTCGCGTATATGTGCAATAGTGCTCGATGTCAATTTCTTCCAGCCGATAGAGAGCGGTCGCGTGACACGTTCGGTCTATGAGGGAGAGTCGGAGACACCGATCGATTCCCGCAAAATCAAGTCGACAACATGGGGTCGCACGATGAACGTTTCGCTGGGCATACGCTTCCAGCGGTCAACACGTTGATAACTAACTGAAAATAATGATACCGGACAGGTCGTTGACATGACGTCAGCGACCTGTCGCCGTCTTATGGCGCAGGGATGGCGGGGCGATAATAAAATTTAGGGGGCGAGGGGCGACAGAGTCGTAGAAAATATGTATCTTTGTACCTTTGATTGCTTAGAGTTAAAATAAACAGAATCACTGAATAAAAGACACTTGATATAAGCTTATGGAAAAGAATTTCAAACGCACCCTCATCACCACGGCGCTCCCCTATGCCAACGGACCCGTCCACATCGGTCATCTCGCCGGCGTCTATATTCCCGCCGACATCTATGCACGTTATCTACGTCTTAAAGGCGAGGACGTAGTCATGATAGGAGGTAGCGACGAGCACGGGGTGCCCATCACGATAAAGGCAAAAGCCGAGGGCGTCACTCCTCAGGACATTGTCAACCGCTACCATAAGATTATAAAGGACTCGTTTGAGGAGCTCGGAATCTCGTTTGACATCTACTCGCGCAC
>CAYTWG010000104.1:0-4212 GCA_964442005.1 uncultured Bacteroides sp.
TTTTTGTTACATCACGGCAATTTTCGTTGTAACAACCGTAACAATACTGTCACAACCCCCGGTTTTAGCAACATCAATGTAACACATAATGCGTATCAAACACACAATAAACCACCCTCGTTTTGTCACAGACACTGTAACATCCGCAACATTTATCCTTATATTGAATATATAAATGTGATATAAGGAATATATATCGCCGCCATTAAGGTTTTCCATATTCAGCGTCAGTAGACTTCTATGATAATAAAAAAATCCCGCCGGGAGATTTAAGTCCTGACGGGATGTTACAGAAGGGATATTGATAAAATTGCACGAAGCCTTAAATATGTGTCATAATATCTGCTGAATATTCAGACTGATGAGTACAGAAATAGTAGCAGATACATGTAAACCAGAGTTGTTTATTAAAGCGTGATCGGGAAAATGGAATTGAAGTTTTTAGGCATCGCGCCTAATGTGAGAAAAAGGCAATCGCCGGGATCAAACCGTTATGTGTCGATGATTACATTAATAAAAAACATGGTATTATTTAATACTTTCAGCAAAGTTAAGTTTTTATTTTGTATTTTCCAAAATAATTCGCTTTTATTTAATAAAAATATTTATGTAATCAAATTGTAATATTAAACTATTTGAATAAGCATACTACTTCATAGAAACAAACTGCTTCAGAATTGAATAAAACGTGTATAATATTATAATGGTAACGATTGAGTTGGACCATATAAAAAGGGTGCTACAGAAACAAATCTGTAACACCCTTATATTGAGCTATGAAAAATGAAAGACAGATGTTTTTAATCGTAGGGATTATTTACGTTCTTGTTTGCCTTCTGCTCCGTTGCGCTTCATTTCTTTACGATGTCCCATTTTATCTTTAGCATGTTTGCCGTATTTCATGTTCTTCATGTCATGATGGGGACGACCCATTTTATCATGCTGGTTAAGTACGATATTTTCAAGGAACTGAGTGTATTGTTCAGGAGTAAGGACAGTTTTTACGCTTTCAAGATAGTTCTTGCGTGCGGCAACACGGTTGGCTTTTTCAGCCTGTTTTTGTTTCATTTTCTCAGCCTTTGCTTCTTTTGCATCTTTCTTCATGCAGGGCTTCTGAATTGCATCGAGTTTGGTCTGCTGCTCGGCAGTAAGCTGGATACCTTCAAAGGGATTGAATGCTTCGTGACCTTTCCCGCCTTTTTCGCACTTTTTGCCGGCTTTGTCACATTGCTCCTTATTGCACTGCTGTTTGTTACATTCGCTGTTGTTCTGAGCTACAGCGTTCATTCCGAAAGTTGATGCCATCGCAATGGCTACGATAATAAGATTCTTTTTCATGTTTTTGAAGTTTATTGTTTTATTGATCTTTTGGTTATAAGACAACCGATAAAAGAATAAGTTTAATCCTATACTCCAAGTTTTAACTTTTATTAATTCAACCGATTAACACATAGCCCACAGATAATATCGGTGCAATGTCGCTCTGCTTATTGTACGGACGCGATACATCGCGTCCCTACCGGCGGCGGATGTCTGCCTTGCGCGGGCGGGGGCGAAAATTGGAAAATTTTTGTAAATTTGTATCGGCGATAATTGTCTACACATTAATAAATACAATAAAGCAATGATAGAATATGTAAAAGGGGAAGTTGCTGAACTGACTCCCACCTATGTAATAATAGAGACTTCGGGAGGAGTCGGCTACATGCTCAACACCACGCTTGCTGTTTACAGTGCCCTTGAGGGTGTGAAACAGACACGTCTGCTGGTGCATGAGGTCATACGGGAGGATACTTACCAACTATTTGGTTTTCTTGACGAACGGGAGCGATCACTGTTCAGAGAGTTGATAGGAGTCTCGGGAGTAGGAGCCAACACGGCGCGTATGATTCTGTCGTCGATTCCGGCATCCGAACTCGAGCAGGTTATTGTGAACGGCGACCACCGCCGGCTCAAAGATGTGAAAGGTATTGGTGTCAAAACCGCCCAGCGCATAATTGTTGACCTTAAGGATAAAATAAAACCGAGTGATGATACGTTATTCTATCAGCCGACAGCGACATCTGACGTGTTTGACGAGGCACTTGCCGCACTTGTGATGCTGGGATTCCCGCGTCTGCAGTCACAGAAAGTGCTTAAGAAACTGTTTGATGAAACCCCGACTATCAATGTCGAGACAGCCATCAAGCGAGCCTTGTCGATGATGTGACACAGTTGTCTCTGTGGTCTTCATGCCGATAGCTGATGACCGGAATCAATCGGCTGAGTGACATTTGATGGAGAAAGTAAAGGACAGAAAATATATTAAAAAAATTGCGACGGTTATCGGAGGCATAGTGCTGTTTTCGATAACCGCTGTTCTGTCTTATGCACAGACCTCCTCAACCGGAAAATTCATGCCTCCGGCTCCTCCGCCCCCATCGGGACTTGTGGTCGAAGCCGATTCCATAATGATGCCGTTCCCGGTACAGCAGACAGTCCCACAGACCTATGAGGACCTCATGGAGAGTGAGTTTGCTGCCGATCTTTCCACGCCCTCCAATATAACTACTGACGTGGACTATGATCCGGTAAATCACTGTTACGTAGTGCGCACCAAGTTGGGAGACTATGAAATAGCATCCCCATTCATGCTGTCGGAGCAGCAATACAACAACTGGCAGTTGCGTCAGTCGATGCAGAATTATTACCGCGAACGCAATAAACTGCTCTTTGACGATAAAGATAAGGAGCCGTTCAATGTGTTTGACATGAACTTTGCACTCGGTCCGCTTGAAAAGATATTTGGTCCCGGCGGTGTTCAACTTAAGACTCAGGGCTCTGTACAGATAAAGATGGGTATAAAGTCCAACAAGACCGACAACCCCTCACTGTCATTGTCATCGCGCCGTAAGACCTACTTTGATTTCGAACAGAAAATTCAGGCGACAATCGGTGCATCGGTCGGTGACAGGCTCAAATTCAACATGACCTATAATACCGACGCAACTTTTGAATTTGACTCAAAGAACATCAAGCTTGCTTATGAAGGCAAGGAAGATGACATTGTGAAAAATATTGAGGCGGGTAACGTCAGTATGACTACCGGGTCATCGCTCATCAGAGGCGGAACGGCTCTGTTTGGTGTCAAGGCGAAACTTCAGTTCGGCAAACTGACTGCGACCGCACTTGTCTCTCAACAGAATTCGGAGTCTAAAACCGTCAATACAAAAGGTGGCGCACAGACAACGGAGTTCACTATCAATGCTGACAACTATGACCAGAACCGCCACTATTTCCTGTCACATTTCTTCCGCGACAATTATGACCGATTTGCTTCGAAGCTCCCTTACGTCTCGTCGGGGGTACAGATCACCCGCGTAGAGGTGTGGGTCACCAACAAGAGCGGAAATTATAATCAGGCGCGCAATATTGTAGCGTTCATGGACCTTGGCGAGAATAGCGTGATTGCCAATGATTACTGGAAGACTAATCCCGCTCTTCCCAATCCGGCAAATGCCTCCAACGACCTTCTGTCGATCATTAAAAACGAGTACCCCGGAGCACGAAACATCAATACCGTCACCCAGGCTCTCGAGCCGTTGAAAGACTACGGCATCGAGGGTGGAAAAGATTATGAGAAGGTCGAAAGCGCCCGATTGCTCTCGTCGTCGGAATATACGCTCAACTCTACGCTCGGATATATTTCTATAAAGAGTTCGCTGAACGCCGATGAGGTGCTCGGCGTTGCGTTTGAATACACCTATAACGGTCAGGTCTATCAGGTCGGCGAGTTTTCGGGCGACATCACCTCTACCGATCAGTCGCTTTACGTTAAGATGCTTAAGAGCACAACGGTGGCACCGCGTCTCCCGATGTGGGATCTTATGATGAAAAACGTCTATTCACTTGGAGCCTATCAGATTCAGAAAGCGAAGTTTAAACTCAACATCAAGTACCTGAGCGACACCACCGGTACACAGATCAACTATCTGCCGGTTCCCGGACTCAACAACGTATCGCTCCTCCAGGTGATGAACCTTGACCGCATAGACTCCAACGAGGAATCAAACCCTGACGGATTCTTTGACTTCATCGAAGGTTACACAGTGCTGTCGCAGAGCGGTAAGATTATCATCCCGGTTGTCGAACCGTTCGGTTCCAATCTTGAGACTAAAATCGGAAATCCGGCGATTGCCGAGAAATATGCATACAAGAAACTGTACGATTCCA
>CAYTWG010000105.1:0-3822 GCA_964442005.1 uncultured Bacteroides sp.
CCTCTATGACAAGGGACTCATCTACCGCGGTCTGCGGATGGTCAACTGGGACCCGGACATGTCGGGCGATGTGTCAAGATGGGCTATGAAACCTACGGTAGGCACCTTCCGGTCAATGTTGGAAGGGAGCGTAGCCATCAGATAGCCGTTGTCATCAAGAGTGATATCTTTGAGACCCAGCGCATGCAACTCCTTTTCAAGATGTTGTGCAAAGATCATCTGTCCGGGAGTGGAAGGGGTCAGATTGGTCAGTTCGTCGCTCTGAGTGTCGAACTTTACATATTGTAAAAATCGGTCAACAAGGTTCATTGTCATGGTAATTATTAAATACGTGCAAACTTACAAAAAAATCCGCGACTACACAAACATAACCTCCTCTATTCTTTATATTTCGTCTCCATCATCCCGTTTCATGAAAACGGCATCCCACATACTGATATATCCCAGAATATCATGTGCACGGATCAGCCCTCAATCAACCCCCGATATGTACCGGCTGCAACGGCTTTTTAGTGGCAATAAGAGTTATATCGTAAGCGGCAAATGTCATCACTCCCACCATGACGGCAATCACACCCCACGCCATCATCGACCCGCAGTCAGCCGGAATCATTGACAGCGAGCCGACGAATAATTCTGATAAATAAGGAAAACAGAGCGTTGACAGAATGCCACATACAAAACCCGTGACAGCTGCAACGATGACTGCAAGCCGGTTCTTGCGGCGCATCCCGGCAATCTGACTTTTTACCGACTCTACTGCACGGAGATTACGCTCGAGGCGTTCCATAAATTGACTGTCGGGTGACAGATCGGGGTTATAATCTGAGAAAAGAGCTGAAAATTTATCTTCCATAACTCAATTTTTTTATTCCTTCAAAAGTCCTTTAAGATGAATCCTGCCACGTGAGAGCTGTGCCTTGACCGCATCGGTTTTAGAGCCTGTGATCGCGGCTATCTCCTCGATGGCATATCCCTGCATGTAGTAGAGCAATATGGCGGTGCGCTCTTTGTCGGTCAGTCGGTCAAGCGCCATGTAAAGAGCCTGATACTCAAACGCCTTGTCGGTTTTATCATAGCCACTCATGCCGTCGGTCGCCGACAGAGGCTCGACAGGTCGGTGACTGCGCCGGCTGCTGATAAACGTGTTGTAGGCTATACGGAACAGCCACGACGGCACCTTGGCGTCGTCACGTATGGTGTCGCACGACACGTAAGCCTTGACAAATGTATCCTGCGCCAGGTCGTCGGCAAGCATCGTGTCGCCGCAACAGAGTGCGGTCAGAAAGCGTCGCACCGCTCTCTGATTGCACTCTACATGACGTGTGAATTGCTGTCGGTCCATTGCTGCCGGAGACAGTGATAAATATCAATTATTTACCGACTTACGGGTCATAAAATACACCACAAGATAGGCGATGCCAATGGCAAGCGAGCAACCTGCGGTCATAATGAGAACAAACATAAAATCCCTCGCACCCAGAAATTGGTCGGCTACCACACCGGAGATTGCCGCCGCAATGCCGAACAAGGTAAAAATACATCCCCGGAGCAGACGCGACTGCAGGATTTCACGGGGAGACTTGCGGGAGCGTCCCAGTGCCTCAACGATCTTGTCGGTATCAGGTACGGAATTGCTTTCAATGGCACGGATAATAATCTCGGCATTCTTATTATCCTTATTCATTCTCATGCGACATACTATCCAAACGATAAGAACTGGGAGTACTACTGCTAATGCAATAGGGACTAAAATCTGAACTAACCAAAACATAATTTTCTAATTTTAACAGGTTATTTTAATTTTCAATATCACTTTTCTGAGACATCTCGACTATATGACGCATCAGACGGGCAAAAGGTGACATGATGAATCACAAAAATACGAAAAAAAAATAAATCCGGTATCTGCGACTCCGCAATAAATGAGCCTTAGCGTTAAACTAAACTGATGGTTCTGTTGTTCTTACAATAAAACCGGGATGTTCCACCCAACGGGGGACCAACCATTTTTTCACAACCAAGAATAAAAAACAACAAAACAAAAAAATTATAATCATGAAACGCTTTTCAACTATCTGTTTATCAGCAGTCGCCGCTATATCAATGATGTCGGTGCCTGATGCCGAGGCTTGTACACGAGTACTTTATGTAGGTGACACAACCGCCGTAGGAGCCGAACCGCTCCGTATCGTCGGTCGCTCACTCGACTGGAAAACACCTATCCCCACAAACCTGTATATCTATCCGCGCGGAATCGAAAAAGTGGGCAATGTCACTCCCGATGCCGTGAAGTGGAAATCAAAGTACGGAGCTGTCTATGCAGTGGGCTATGACGGCGGCGTGACTGAAGGTATGAATGAGAAAGGACTTGTAATCAACGGACTGTTCTGCAAAGGAACAGTATATAATAATCCCGATACAGAGGGACGTCCCGCCATGTCGCTTGCCGTGTTTGTTGCATGGCTTCTTGACATGAACGCCACGACTCCTGAAGTAGTCGACGTACTGAAACGCCACGACTTCACCATATCTGGCGCTACATTTGACGGCGGCACGGTATCGGCTCTCCACTGGGGCGTTACCGACGCACAGGGTCGCGCGGCTGTCATCGAGTTTGACAAAGGTGTGATACGTGTCTACGAAGGACAGGATATTCCCGTACTGACCAATGACCCGACATTCCCCTCGATGAATGCCATCAATGACTACTGGATCGGTGTAGGCGGCGCACACATGCTCCCCGGTACAGTCAAGAGTCCCGACCGATTTGTCCGCGCCTACTATTTTAACAACCACGTGAAGAAAACCGCTGACCCCGCTCTCGGGCTGTCTATATGCCGCAGCGTGCTGATGAACGCATCGGTACCTTACCAGTACACGGTAGAGACCGAGCCTAATGTCTCATCGACACAATGGCGCTCATTTGCCGACATCAACAATCTCCGCTACTACTTCGACATCGTTACCAATCTCGGAGTTTACTACGTGAATCTCAACGAGGTTGACCTGAGTGAAGGCGCTCCGGTACTGAAACTCGACACTTCCCACTCGTCGGAAATGGTAGGCGACGTGACCCGCCAGATGAACGTGTCACAGCCCTTCACCCCGATGTATTAAAACATACATATAACCGGTCACACAATATATAAAAACAATAAAGCCTTCGGTTTCACGGAGTTAAATCACGTGAACCGAAGGCTTCTTTTTCACCTTAATTAATATAATAACCTATTGGAGCAAAATCATTCAGTCAGTTCGGGCGGCAGGATAGGCATGGCACCCTTTTTGGTGCAGACAAATGCCGACGTGCGCACAGCACATGAGTGAGCCTCGGCAACAGACTTGCCTTTAAGGATGCTTGCAATGAAAGCGGCTGTGAATGAGTCGCCGGCACCTACTGTGTCGGCAACCTCCACCTGAGGGGTAGGCTGAAACGAGACGTGCCCCGGAGTAAACACATAACTGCCGTTGATGCCGCAGGTCAGTATGAGCATCTTGAGATTGTACTTGCCAAGCAGAATCCAGCACTTGTCCTGAAGGTCAATGCCGGGATAGCCAAACATGCGGCTTACCGTGACAAGTTCCTCATCATTGATTTTAAGGATGTTGCAACGGCTCATTGAGTTACACAGAATATCCTTGTTGTAGAATCCCTGACGCAGATTGACATCAAACACCACGAGAGTATCGTCGGAGACGGGCATAGCGTCGAGGAAACTGTTGATGGTGTTGCGCGACACGACGTTGCGTTGAGCGAGTGAACCGAAGCACACAGCCTTGGTATTACGTGCCAGTTCAGCGAGCCGGTCAGTATAAGGG
>CAYTWG010000106.1:0-3692 GCA_964442005.1 uncultured Bacteroides sp.
CCGCGACCCCAACCTTGGCAAGGTTGTGCTCTACCAACTGAGCTATTTTCGCATAATGTCAAAGGTCTTGTTTTGTCGTTTGCGATGCAAAGGTAGGCATTATTTTTGAAATGGCAAGTATTTTCGGGACTTTTTTTCAAAAAAAATCGCATCAATCTGTATTTCAGAACAATAAAAAACCGACCTTTTCAGCCGGTTTTTCCAGAGTTATACTATATCATTTTTCACGTATGACAGGCTTTTCAACAATACCGCAAACAGTAATGACTCAAGCCTGATCAGAAGCTATATTTTATCATCGCCTGCACTCGGTTTGCCGTACCTGAGGCATGATCCATATTCGTACGTATGCCATGCAGATATTCCACACCAAACATCAGATCGCTTATTGGTGAATAAAATGTACTTACCCCTATATAGTTTCCTCGACGATATGCATCCGGTCCCATCGCTTCTTGCCCATAAAGACGATTCAAGCTATACGTTCCTGACAGAAACAGATTCTTAGTCATGTTTACCTTAAAACCAGTCTCAATCGACAGTGTTTCAGGAGTCTTGAGAGCGCTCCCGTCAGCTGTGGGGATAAGATCGTAACCCGCGCCGGTGAGATCATTTATAAAACTACCTATACCTTTTCCGTAAGCAACCTGATAAAACACATAGGCAATATCATATATATCGGTCAGACCGCTCAACTGCAAGCCATAGCCCTGCGCGTAACAATTTCTTCCCGAAAGAACGTCACGATAGACAAGATCCCGGAACAAGACCGACGCTCTCACATGACTTTTCTCTCCCGCCCAGCTATACTGGACATAAAGCGGTATATCCGGCACACGTTGATTTATAAGTTCGGATTTACCATCATCAATAGTTGCAGTCAGCTTAGGCATTTCGGCAGAAACGGCAGCCGACCAATTTTTATTGAATCTCCGCTGATAGCGCAACAAAACACGCTCTCCGTTTATAGCTCCAGAGGGTCCATGGTAATCAATTCCTGGGGCATCGGCAGCCGCATCAACAAACGTACTCCTGGCAAGACCAGCCGTAACATTTCCGAGAGACACATATCCCATTGCAAGCTTCAGTCCGTAGCCACCGTCATCTCCGCTAAATTCAGTCTGAATATAAGCGTTTAGCACACCGAGAGAGGTATTGCGGACAAGACGCAAAAAAACTGTTGACCGTGACATATCAAACGCCATGCGACTGCGCAATGTCGGGGCAGCCGGAACCGGAATACGCGATGTGACAAACATATTATCATCCACCGCACCCTGGAAGTCATACATGAAAACACCCTCTACAAAACCGCCGATACCAAGCGCCGTGTTTCCCTCTCTGTCTATAAAGAGAAATCGCGGAACCGACGGATCTCGGAAGTTAAGATCGCTTGTATCGTAGAGTACCGTCATTACCTTGTCGCGTACATTATGCTTATCTCCCGACAGTATAATCAATCGTTCGGGTATGCCGTCAACCGCACTATCACTATAATCATAACGGGGTGTTTCATCAGCCTCTTCTGTTGCACCTGCGACAAACGACAGGCAAGAAAGCAATGCAATGACCGATATTGTCCTTTTCAAAATCTGCATAGTAAACCAACAGTATAAAATTCAGTTATATTAATTTGACTATCTCTACAACTGAAACAACATTAAATTTCAAACGGTTCAGTCTAAAGCAAATTAATCCATACACATCCCTTTATATCGTACAATTACATTATACAATGGAACTATGTAAAAAACAAGACGGTCACCCTCATGCGGGCAACCGTCTTATAGTATATTATATTATTAATCTTTTCAGAATACAGACTTTATCACCGTATTTTCAGGCGCTGACCCGGCTGAATCTTTGATGACGTAGTCAGTCCGTTCATGCGACAGAGTTGTTTAACCGTAACTCCGTTACGTGATGCAATCTTACTCAGGCTATCTCCCTTTTTAACTGTATATGTAGATGCCGAAGCACTTTTACCGGAACTTCCTCCGGAGACCTGCGGAACTACTTTAGGCTGAGGATGTTCCTGACGGAATCGCTGAGCATACTCGTTATTTGCCGCCGGGTCAAAGTTACGAGCCAACTGATAGGTATTCTTATCAAACGTGTATGTATCAGTATGCACTGTCTGATTTGCAAAGTCAAATATCGCCGAAGGGTTGATGGCATAACCCATAAAACGAGTCTCAAAATGAAGATGAGGACCAGTGCTGCGTCCGGTATTACCACCAAGAGCAATAGGATCGCCCGCCTTGACATACTGATCAGGCTCCACAAGGAACTTTGACAGGTGACCATAAACCGTCTCAAGATTATTACTGTGACGAATCACGACATAGAGCCCGTAGCCTTTACGACGTCCCTGATTACGCACCATACGCACCTTACCGTCAAATGCAGCTCTGATCGTGTCGCCGATATAAACTTTCAGGTCCACGCCTTTGTGCATGCGGCGGAAACGCTTACGATAGCCGTAAGGCGATGTCATATAACCCGGATGAGGCATACAGAAATTACTTACATCAATAGTCGCCACGTCGGGAACGACGGCGTTAACATAAGCATTTACCGCCTGAGAATCCCACCCCTCGGTATAAATATCAAGTTCGGGCTCCTCCTCATCTTTAAACAGGTTATCAAGAAATTGCTGTGTTCTTTCTACTTTAATCTGATCACCGATATTTTCCTGCGATGCAAGCAGATCGCTATGCTCGGCACTATGCTCGCTAGGCAGACGATAGGTTTGCGCACCGGCAAAAAAAGCCACCGCGCCAAGTGCAAGTGTAAATATCGGGATTAATGTCTTGTTTTTAAAAAGCATTCTGTTTTATTTTCGTTTATATCTATCTGCCGGTACATCATTCGGGTACCCGACCGATTCATTGTTTCACTTCGTCAGTTGAATAAATAAATTTCAATGTCGAAGGAACATAGTCAAAAATCTCTCCTTCTTTAAAGAAGCGATTTACCTCAATGATGCCATTCTCCGGACTATCGGATGCATGGATGATATTCTCTTGAGAACTCATGCCATAGTCTCCGCGAATTGTTCCGGGAGCAGCATTGCGCGAATTTGTCGCGCCTGTCATAGAACGCACAACTGATACGACATCTTTGCCTTTGAGACACATTACAACAACAGGTGAAGCCATCATTGAATTCAGAATCAAAGGGAAGAACGGACGTTCTACGAGATGAGCGTAATGTTCACGAAGAATCTTCTCGTCAAGTTTCATCATCTTCATTCCGGCTATAATCAAGCCTTTGCGCTGAAATCGGGCGATAATATCTCCGATAAGACCACGTTCTACTCCCGAAGGTTTAATTATGACTAATGTTTGTTCCATGATTGCGACTTTTATCGGTTTTCTGTCTGAGTAACAATATTTAACATTCAGACTAAACTCACCTTCAAAGTTACAAAAAAATTCACCAACAACAGAATTTATCAGTAATAAATTTTCTAAAACAATATTAAAAGAGTTGACACACCAAATATACCTCACTAACCATCAGACACTTAAGCAAAAACATGTTTTACAACATATTTCCAAACATCCGATTAGGTGATTGTATATAAACACATTAACAGAACCGCCAAAATTATAATCCAAAAATATAAAAAGGAACTTCATCACGAAGTCCCTTTTTATTGGTTTCCAATAGGTACAATTTCTAAGGTA
>CAYTWG010000107.1:0-3690 GCA_964442005.1 uncultured Bacteroides sp.
TATGAGAGCCTCAGTATCCAGTATCACTACTCGATAAAAAGGACGAGGGATGTAATTATTGATCTTATCTAATCAAGTTACACTAATATAACAACTGAAAACGTGGGAGGGTGGCTGATTTTGCGCTAAAAGAATTTAAATAGTGTTTACACCCGCTATTTTTAATGTTAAATCAAGGTCTAATTGGTTAAAAACATACGATTATAGCGGTTAAGCGATGGAAATTTGCCATTGCGTGGCTTAATACCGCTTAAAAACGGGAAATGACGGTGCCATCGATTTTCAGACGTTTCTCATCGGCAAGACGACGCACGGCGTCTATCACTTCATCGTCACGCCGGCGCAGATCAATGATAAGTTGCGGCAACGTTATAGGAGAATTGATGGCGAGGACTGTCATGATGGCGGCATCGATATCCTTACCGGGAACATCAGTTTTAGCGCGGACGGCATCAGCACGGCAACAATCACACTTTCCGCACGATTGCTCAGGTGTCTCGCCAAAATAGCGTAACAGGGTGTTGACCCGACATTCCGACGTTTCAAAGACAAACTTTTTCATGGCGTCAATCCGTCGTTTCATACCATCACGACGCGACTCGTAGACTTCACGCGGAATGATGACATGACGTGACTCCTCGCGCGATGTCAGCATCAGCATCATGGGGTTGGAGCTTCGGGGAATGTAGTGAATCACCCTCATG
The DNA here is from genome assembly GCA_964442005.1 of uncultured Bacteroides sp. GTDB lineage: Bacteria > Bacteroidota > Bacteroidia > Bacteroidales > Muribaculaceae > JAAVFS01. The sequence continues at coordinate 705 of CAYTWG010000107.1, forward strand.
CGTGCAAGCGTGAGCAACGAATCATAAACGGTCTGCTCCGACAGACCTGTACGGATGGCAATGACCGGCTCGCTTATATACTCATAGTCGGCAAACAACCCTGTATAGCTGCGCAACAGTGTCTGAAACACCTTGTCGACATCACTTGACAGCCGTAGGTCGTAGAGTTCCTGCTTGGTCTTTACGATAAGCACGCGCGAACGCGAATTGTATTCTTCTTCGTAGTCCATGTAACCGGCGCGACTGAGTAGTGTCAACGCCGAATGAGCGGCTACCGGCTGCAAACCAAAACGCTCACAGAACAACTTGAAATTAAACTCATGGAGACTCTCATATCCCTCCCCCACCGCTATGTCGAGGAACACGCAAGCCTTTCCATATATGTCGCGGATATAATCCTTTGGCGGGAAAGAGTCGGAAAGACGCCGCGTCAGAGTAGCCTTGTCAGACTGAGCCACGAGCATAACGGCAAACGCGGGCTGCCCGTCTCGACCGGCACGTCCCGCCTCCTGATAATATTCCTCAAGTGAAGGCGGTATATCATAGTGGATAACAATTCTGACATCGGGCTTATCAATACCCATACCAAACGCATTGGTAGCAACGATGACCCTTGTCTCACCGTTTTTCCAACGGTTCTGACGTTCAGTCTTGTCCTCGGCGAGAAGTCCGGCATGATAGTAATCGGCACTGATACCTGCCGACTGCAGAAAGCGACTTATCTCATGAGTGCGGCGGCGGGATCTGACATAAACTATCGCCGTACCGCCCACACGCGACAGGATGTGATGCAGCGTGCCATCCTTGTTGTCGGTATATCGGGCTATATACGAGATATTGTCACGTGAAAAACTGAGACGATAAACATGACTACGCTGGCGGAACTCAAGCTGATTCATTATATCGTCCACAACCTCCGGTGTAGCCGACGCGGTCAACGCCAGCACCGGAACAGACGGAAAGTCTCGACGCACTTGAGCGATACGGGTATAGGAGGGACGGAAATCATATCCCCACTGCGAAATACAATGAGCTTCATCGACAACTATCATCGACACCGGCAACCGACGCAGAAAACTACGGAATGACGGCGACATGAGTTTTTCAGGAGACAGATAAAGCAGTTTGATCTTTCCGGCTTCAATATGATTGTAGGCGATACGGCTCTCACGTGCCGTCAACCCCGAGTGGAGTGCGACTGCCTTGATACCCCTGCCGCGCAGATTGTCGACCTGATCCTTCATCAAAGATATCAGTGGAGTGATGACAACAGTCATACCGGGCAACATAAGAGCCGGCACCTGAAATGTGATTGACTTGCCTCCACCGGTAGGCATCAGTCCGAGAGTATCGTTTCCGTCAAGTACTGACGCGACTATCTCCTCCTGACAGGGACGGAACGAACCATAGCCCCAATACTCGGATAGCACACGGCGCATTTCATCGATGTCAGCCATGACGTGATTATCCTCCTCTCTTGACGCCGGTTATCTTACGTTAATCTCCTTGACAAGGAGCTGTATTGAATTGGGCATCGACTGGTGCTTATTGTCCTCGATAGTGTAGCAGATATCAAACGGACGACGCGAATGGATGTAGTCAAAGTGTTTAGCCATATTAAAAGCAATACCGTTAAATACCTTACCCGACGTGTTGTCAACAAGTTCAAGTTTGATATGCTCAAGCTGCTTGCCGACGAGTTTGCTCGTTCCAAAATCCATCACACCGCGTGTACAGAACACAGGCTTGGCATTGCCGGGACCGAACGGATTAAATTTCCTCAACAGTGAAATAAACTCGGGGGAGATATCGGCAAATGTAATGCAGGCATCAATATCAATCTGGGGAGTCAACTGCTCGGGACGGATATTATCAGCAATATACTTCTCAAAGCGCCGTGTAAATTCAGGAATGTTCTCCTCCTTCAGCGACAGACCGACAGCATAGGTGTGTCCGCCGAAATTCTCAAGAATATCGCGGCACGAATCAATAGCGCTGTAAATATCAAATCCTTGTACCGAACGTGACGAGCCGGTTGCGAGTCCGTTGGAAAGCGTCAGCACAACCGACGGTTTATAATAAAGCTCGGTAAGACGCGATGCGACGATACCGATAATTCCTTTATGCCAATCCTTGTTATAAATAACAATCGACTTCTTATCGGAATCATTCTCGCCACGCTTGTCGAGAATCGCATTTGCTTCCTCGGTAATGCGTTTGTCAAGCTCCTTACGGTCTTTATTGTACTGGTCGATATGCTTGGCTTTCTCGTAAGCATCGGCAGCATCCCGTGACACAAGCAACTCAACAGCTTCCCTGCCGCTCTGCATGCGTCCCGACGCGTTAATACGCGGACCGATCTTGAAAATCACATCACTGATAGTTATTTCACGTCCGGTCAGCTGGCATATACGTATGATCGCACGCAATCCCATGTTGGGATTACTGTTCAGGCGTTTGAGTCCGTGATAAGTCATCACACGGTTCTCATCGACCATAGGAACGATATCGGCAGCAATCGAGACAGCGACAAGGTCAAGCATCGCTTCAAGCTCGCCCTGAGAGATACCGTTACTGATTGAGAACGCCTGCATGAACTTATAGCCGACACCACATCCCGACAGATGCTGACATGGATAGGTCGACCCCTCAAGTTTAGGATTGAGGATAGCAATTGCCGGCGGCAACTCGTCGTCAGGCACGTGATGATCACAAATGATGAAATCAATGCCACACTCCTTGGCGTAACGTATCTCATCAATTGCCTTTATTCCGCAGTCGAGAATAATCACAAGCCGCACGTTCTGCTCAACAAACTCGTCGATAGTGCGTCTCGAAATCCCGTACCCCTCGTCATAACGGGTAGGGATATAATAATCAATATTGGAGTAAAAATTCTGGAGGTACTTGTAGACCAGTGACACGGCGGTAGTGCCGTCGACATCATAGTCGCCGTATACCATAATTTTCTCCTTTGACCCCATGG
>CAYTWG010000108.1:0-3488 GCA_964442005.1 uncultured Bacteroides sp.
CATCTGACTACGGATCAGAAGGTTACAGGTTTGAATCCTGTAGGAGTCACAACCAAATAATAAACATTAAGGCAGAAAGCCAGTCATTATCAACTTGGCTCCTTAGCTCAACTGAATAGAGCATCTGACTACGGATCAGAAGGTTACAGGTTTGAATCCTGTAGGAGTCACAACGGGACGGACAGCATGTGAATGCGGTCCGTCTTTTTTATTACGTGCAGGGAGCGGTTTTAAATGTTTTGATTATCTTTGTAATATCAAACATAACCGACAGCAAAACACCTCACGCCATGAAACTGACTCTCCCCAAGCGTATAAACGGAACGACGGCACAACTGCCCGATGACCAAACAGCCGTTGTCATAATCGGTGCCAACGGTAGCGGGAAAACAAGATTTTCAAACAATCTTGCAGCACTTACGGGTGACATCGCGTTTAGCCTGTCGGCTCTTGACGCGCTCTACAACCGCCGACCGACACGCGATAACGCCGGCTCTATCGACCGACTATATAACGAAAGAGGCATTGACAAGGACGGACACAACACAGAGAGTACTCAGCTTGAACGCCTGCTCGCGCTGCTGATGCACGACGAAATGCTCAATCTCATCAACTATAAACTGTCGCTCACCAACAACCCTGACTCTCGCCTGCAATCTACCATACTTGACCGCGTCATATCACTATGGCAGGAAGTTTTTCCGGACAATAAGGTTCTCATCGAGAGCGGGCAATTTCTATTCTCCAACAACGCGACAAACGACAGCTACTCATCAGTGAAACTGTCAGACGGAGAGCGAGCTGTTTTATATTACGCCGGAGCGACACTCTATGCCCCTCGACACGCAACAATATTTGTCGACAGCCCCGAGATGTTTCTCCACCCATCGATCATGCAGTCGCTGTGGAACCGCATCGAGCTGATGCGTCCCGACTGTCGATTCGTCTACACGACCCACGATCTTGACTTTGCAGCGTCAAGACAGAGGGCATCGACGGTGTGGGTACGTAGCTATGACCCGACAAACGTAGCGTGGGATTATGAAATCATGCCTCCCGAGTCAAAACTGTCCGAGGAGGTGTATCTCGCTATCATCGGGACACGCAAACCGGTCCTTTTTATCGAAGGCGACGGCGTGCACTCCATTGACTCCAAACTCTACCCTCTTATTTTCAAGGACTACACGGTCAAGTCACTCGGCAGTTGCAATAAAGTCATCGAAGCGACACGCACATTCAACGACCTGAACTCGCTCCACCACATGGTCTCGACCGGAATCGTCGACCGTGACCGCCGCGACGCGGGAGAGGTCGATTATCTGCGTGGGAAACATGTGATGGTACCCGAGGTTGCCGAGATTGAAAACATCCTGATGCTTGAGGAGGTGATACGCTCCGTAGCGTCATACTGCGGGCGTGACGAAGACTACGTTTTCAATAAAGTCAAGAAATCTATAATGAGACAGTTCCGCTCCGATCTGAAACAACAGGCACTACTACATACCCGTCATCGGGTGAAACGCACAGTGGAATACCGTATCGACGGTAAATTTCCTGACATAGATACACTTGAGGAGCACATGTCGTCACTCCTTAAAGAGATCAATCCGCGCAAACTCTACGACAACTTCTGCCGTGAATTTCACACATATATCGCTGACGATGACTATGCTGCCGTGATGCGGGTTTACAATCAGAAAACCATGATTCCGGCAAGCAATGTCGCCGCACTATGCGGACTTCACAACAAAGAAGAGTATATCAACACCATACTCACTGTCCTACGCCTCGATGACGATCATGCCACGCGCATACGCAATGCCGTGAAAGCATGTTTCGGGATCAGCCCTTTTTAACCGGGTCGCACGTGAGCCCGACACCGAGCTTCTTATAGATCTTGCGATCGACCTCGCCGAGCATCACAGTCGAATGAACCTGACAACCATTGAGTTCAGGCAGTTTCTCAAGTGCGCGTCGGCAGTTCTCGTCATGAGTGCTCAACACCGAGAGCGTCACCAACACTTCGTCGGTATGCAGACGCGGATTGCGGCTGCGAAGATAATTTATCTTGGTGAACTGGATAGGCTCAATCATGTGCTGAGGGATGAGCTTGACCGAATGATCTATTCCGGCAAGATATTTCACCGCATTAAGTATCAGTGCGGCACTCGTCCCGAGCAGGTCACTCGTTTCAGATGTTATAATCGTTCCGTCAGACAGTTCGATTGCCGAACACGGGACACCGCTACGCTCGGCACGTTCCTTCGCCGCAACCGTAGGACGGCGATAGCTCGTGTCAATCTTTGCCTGCTTGAGCAGAAGAGCTATCTTGTTGACCTCGCTCTCACTGCCGTCTCCAAGCGCAAAATGATTCAGGGCATGATAGTAGCGGCGCACAATCTCATCATTTGATGCCTGGCGGCACACTTCATCATCGCTGATGCAGAATCCCACCATATTGACACCCATATCAGTAGGCGATTTATAGGGATTCTCACCATAGATGCCCTCAAAGAGAGCGTTGAGCACAGGAAATATCTCTATATCACGATTGTAATTTATTGCAGTCTTGCCGTAAGCCTCGAGATGGAACGGGTCGATCATGTTGACATCATTCAAGTCAGCTGTCGCAGCCTCGTAAGCGATATTCACCGGATGTTTCAGCGGAAGGCTCCACACCGGGAAAGTCTCAAACTTGGCATATCCGGCTTCGACACCGTGCTTATGTTCATTATACAACTGACTGAGACACACAGCCATCTTACCGCTTCCGGGACCTGGAGCCGTCACAATTACAAGCGGGCGAGTGGTCTCGACATAGTCATTCTTACCGAAGCCCTCGTCTGAGTCTATGAGATCGACATTTGTGGGATATCCGTCAATAGTATAGTGGCAATATGTCTTGATGCCCATACGTCCGAGACGTTCACGGAAAGTGTCGGCGCTGTTCTGTCCGTTGTAATGAGTCACAACGACCGAACTCACAAGGAAACCGCGACGCTGAAACTCAGTACGGAGTCGCAACACGTCCATGTCGTAAGTGATTCCAAGGTCACTGCGTACCTTGTTTTTCTCAATATCCTTGGCGCTGATTACAATTACAATCTCGGCATGGTCGCAAAGCTGCGACAACATTCTGAGCTTACTATCGGGCTGAAAACCAGGGAGGACACGACTCGCATGGTAGTCGTCAAAGAGTTTTCCCCCGAGTTCGAGGTACAATTTGTTACCGAACTGAGCGATGCGCTCCTTAATATGTTCGGACTGAATTTTGAGATATTTCTCGTTGTCAAAACCGTATTTCATAACGGACTACAAAGTTATAACTTTTTTCGTGTAGTTGAGAATCCATGCTCAAAAAAAGTTTTCAACAATATCATCCGTTACCCGGCATAAATCGAAAAAGGAGCCGCTCGATTGAGTGACTCCTTTTTCAGTAGCGGGATCGAGAATTGAACTCGAGACCTCCGGGTTATGAATCCGACGCT
>CAYTWG010000109.1:0-328 GCA_964442005.1 uncultured Bacteroides sp.
ACGGTCGGCGATGTTCTTGCTATGTCAAACGTCGAGGCTCCTATAAAGGCATCAGCCGATGAGCACACATATACATTTGATAAGTGGGTATATGCTGACGGTTCTGATGTCGATGAGAAAGATCCTGTCTATATGAATATTGAACTCGTAGCTAAATATAAAGCAACATCGGCAAGTCATAGCTTCGGCGGATGGACGACAATCAAGCAACCAACCTGCACGGAAGCGGGAAACAAAGAGCGTGTATGCTCACTCTGCGGCGAGAAGGAAACAGAATCTATCCCTACGATAAATCATTACTACACACCTACAACTATTCAACCAACCT
>CAYTWG010000109.1:428-3287 GCA_964442005.1 uncultured Bacteroides sp.
GTACTTCAAAAGGATTTACGAAGGAGACTTGCATATATTGCGGAGTTAGTCACGCCCATTCCTATATGCCCGCTCTCGGACATGAATATTCTTCTGTCGTCACAGAACCGAGTTGTACAGAAAACGGTTATACAACATATATTTGTTCAAGATGTAATGACACTTATACGGATAACTATGTTGGCGCATTAGGTCACAGCTACGGCGAGTGGACGACTGAAATACCGGCTACCTGTATAAAGGAAGGTTCTAAATCGAGAATATGCTCACTCTGTGGTGAGAAGAAAACAGAATCTATCCCTACGATAAATCATTACTACACACCCACAACTATTCAACCAACCTGTACTTCAAAAGGATTTACGAAGGAGACTTGCATATATTGCGGAGTTAGTCACGCTCATTCCTATATGCCCGCTCTCGGTCATAGCTATGGAGAATGGGAGACGGTAAAAGAGCCCACCTGTACAGATTCCGGAACTCAATCGAGAATGTGCATACGTTGCGATGATAAGCAGACAAGGTCCATTCCTGCTACAGGTCATAACTACACAAGTAGCGTTGTCGAGCCGACTTGCACGGAAGAGGGATATACACTTTACAATTGCGATAATTGCGGAGACAGTTATACCGACGGTGTTGTACCGGCCCTCGGGCACAGCTTCAGTGAGTGGACGACCATAAAAGAACCTAATTGTACAGAAGCAGGAAGCAAGGAGCGTGTATGCTCGGCTTGCGGCGAAAAAGAGACCGAGACAATTGAAGCCCTTGGACACGATTACTCGACAGAGTGGACGGTCGACGTTACGCCGACCTGTACAACTGTCGGCAGTAAATCGCACCATTGTGAGAGATGTGATTCGGTAACGGAGTCAACGCCGATCCCCATGCTCGCACACACATACGACAACGACCGAGACGCCGACTGCAACGTTTGCGGAGCGATAAGAGAAATAAATGATCCTGTGACGGAAAACGATCCTCAGATAATTGTAGAGAGTAAAAAGGCTCAGGCGGGAAAGACCGTGCAAGTAGCCGTTTCTATGCTGAATAATCCCGGTATGTGGGGAATGGATCTTGTCGTAAATTATGACAGATCGAAATTAACACTGACCGGAGTTACCAACGGAGAAGTATTCTCATCATCTGAATGGATGCCGGGAGATCTATCGGGCAAAAAGTACATTTTGTCTTATGAAGCAAACGGTTTTGATAACATTACATCAAACGGTGTTCTTGCAATATTAGAGTTTACCGTGAATGAAAATGCGGAGGCGGATAGCTTTTACGATATTTCGCTTTCCTACAGACCGGGAGATATTATCAATGTCGGCTTTGACGAGATAGATATGGCGATCGTGTCGGGAGGAATAGAAGTGATCGATTATATCTACGGCGATCTGAACGGCGACGGAGTGGTAAATAAAAAGGATTCACTTCTGTTGAAAATGTATTTGGCTGATAATTCGACCGAAATAGATGAGCGTGCAGCTGATGTGTATGCCGATGGAGTTATCAATAAGAAGGATTCACTCTATTTGAAACAGTATCTTGCAGGATATGATGTGACATTGGGAGAATGAATATGAAAAAAAGGTTTATTGCACTACTCTTGACACTACCCGTGATCTTTAGTATGGGTTCGGTCTGTTGGGCGGCAGCCGGGCAGACCTCCGAGCCGACTGTATTGCTTGAAAGCGTCGAGGCGGAGAACGGAACGGAGGTCAGCGTTCGTGTTTTTATCCAAAACAATCCCGGAATATGGGGAATGGATCTGAGGCTCTCGTATGATGAGAGCGCATTGACGCTGATCGGAGTGGAAAACGGCAATTTCTTCGCAGATTCCGAATGGACTAAGGGAAATCTGAGCTCACATACCTATATACTTTCTTATGAGGCAGACGGCTTTGACGATGTTACAAAAGAAAATGGTATTCTGGCAACGCTTCGCTTTAAGGTGAGCGATACTGCGTCTGAGGGCGCACATACGGTAAGCGTCGCATATAATGCGGGAGATATTATCAATGTGCATTTTGATGAAATCGGGTTCAGCATTGTTAATGGAACGATCGCTACTAAGTTACCGGATGTTGAGTTTGCCTTGGGCGACGTGAACGGAGACGGAGAGATCAACGGCGACGATGTATCTGACCTTTCGAGGTATGTCGCAAAATGGCCGGGCGCGACTCTTGATTCTGATTTCGCAGCTGATGTAAATGGTGACGGAGAGATCAACGGTGATGATGTGTCTGACCTTTCGAGATATGTCGCAAAATGGCCGGGTGCGATTATTGGATAATATAACTGCTTAAGCAGAGTTCAAGTCAGGGTATCATGACAGATTTGAAGAGATCGAATGTGAAGATATCATTGATATGGAATATGTAAGATGTTAAAATGAAAAAACGCCTTCCGGTGAAAAACGGAAGGCGTTTTTTAATTAATTGTAAGCTTAAGGCGGATGTTTTTTTGTGAAAAACGACAAAAAATCCACTTCATAATTGTTGAAACAAACGAAAAGAATTTTTGGATTCTTAAAAGTCTTGAAAAAAAGTCTCCTTTGATGTACAATATTACTAATATTAGTATATCGGTCATATATACTTAAAAAAATAATGGAGGAAATAATAATGACAAAGAAACTTATTGCACTCGTCATTGCAGTAGTTATGGTCGTTTCGCTTGTGCCGATAGGCATTTTCGCTGACGACACGGCGCCTGCGGCCGCTTCCGATATAGCAGAGCCTGCACTTGGCGACTACTATTATGACATCAAGGGCGATCCGGTAAGGATTCCCACAGTAGCAGAGGGACTGAACGGCGTAACACTTTGGGAAGGCGATGTTGACTTCGGCGAGA
>CAYTWG010000110.1:0-3278 GCA_964442005.1 uncultured Bacteroides sp.
CAAGGAGATCGAGAAGGCAATCATCAACTCCGAACTCGGCATCATGCCCGAAAATAACGGCGAGGTGATACGCCTGTCAATTCCCCCGTTGACCGAGGATCGTCGTAAAATGCTCGTGAAGCAGTCCAAGGCTGAAGCCGAGCAAGCCAAGGTTTCGGTGCGAAACGCCCGCCGCGACGCCATCGAAGGGCTGAAAAAAGCTATCAAACTCGGCATGAGCGAGGATATCGAGAAGGACGCCGAGGCATCGGTTCAGAAACTTCACGACAAATACCTCAAGCGCATCGACGACCTTTTCGCTGCCAAGGAAAAAGAGATCCTGACGGTGTAATACACCCCTCTATAAAGCATCAACTACGGGCGCGGGGTAACATTTCCCGCGCCCTCGTTTTACAATCCGTCACATGCAGACCGTTTTATTCCACTCTACAATTTTCGGACCGATCCACAGCCGGCGTCTCGGCACTTCACTCGGCGTCAACCTGATGCCGAGCGACGGGAAAGTATGCACCTTTGACTGTCTCTATTGCGAAGCGGGATTCAACGCCCAGGGCACAGGCTCATCCGGCATCCCTCCGCGTGAAGAGGTGAGACATCTCCTCAAGGAAAAACTGCTGGCAATGAAAAACGCCGGAGAAAATCTCGACGTGATAACCTTCTCGGGCAACGGAGAGCCCACGCTGCACCCTGACTTTGCCGGAGTGATCGACGACACTATAGCCCTGCGCGACAAATATTTCCCCGACGTCAGGATAAGCGTCCTGTCCAACTCTACACGCATTGACCGCCCGTCGGTCGCCGAAGCACTGAAACGGGTCGACAACAACATTCTGAAACTCGACTCGGCAATCACGTCGACCATCCGAGCCCTCGACCGTCCAGTCTCGCCCGATTTCACCGCTGAGAAAGTCATTGCCGATCTCGTCCCGTTTGGCAAAGACTGCATCATCCAGACCATGATACTGCGCGGCACCCACGACGGCGTGACCGTCGACAACACCACCGAAGCCGAGATCGACGCTCTCATCGATGCCTACCGCGCCATCGGTCCCGAGGAGGTGATGCTCTATTCCATCGACCGTAAGACACCCGCCGAAAATCTTCAGAAAGTGGACCGCGAAGAGCTTGAGACGATAGCCGACCGCATACGCCGCGCCGGCATAAAAGTGCTTGTCAGCTGATGGAACACATCCTCATACCCCGCCCGCTCCGTCCCGGCGACAGAATCGCCATCGTGTCACCGGCATCGGCTGTCGACCCCGCGTTTGTAGCCGGGGCTGCCGACGTGATCCGCGACCTCGGGATGATTCCCGTGATAGCCCCCCATGCACTGGGTCACGATGGAAGTTACAGCGCGCCCGCCGGTCAGCGACTCGACGATATCACGGCGGCATTCACCGACCCGTCAGTACGCGCCATCCTGTGCAGCCGCGGCGGTTACGGCACGGTCCATCTGCTCGACAGTCTGTCACGCCTACCTCTGCGCGATGATCCCAAATGGGTAATCGGATTCAGCGACATTTCGGCACTTCACGCCCTGATGAGTCACGCCGGGATTGCAAGCATCCACGGTCCGATGGCAAAACATATCGCCATGGGACTTTCTCACCCTCCGGTAAAAGCACTTTTTGATATTATATATCCTCAACAGAATCAGTCCGGGACTAAGACCGTGACACTGACCCTGCCATCCCACCGGCTTAACCGCGAGGGGACGGCGACAGGAAAACTTGTCGGGGGAAATCTCGCCGTGCTCGCCGACCTGATAGCAACGCCCTGTGACCTGCTGCAGCCCGACACGATACTGTTTATCGAAGATATTGCCGAACCTATATATAAAGTGGAACGCATACTCTATCAGCTCCGACTGACAGGTGTCCTGAAATCGCTCCGCGGACTTGTCGTGGGACAGTTCACCGACTATCGTCCCGACCGTAATCACGCCTCGATGGAAGATATGATAGCCGCCATGATCCGGGACTACGACTACCCTGTCGCCTTCGACGCCCCTATCGGTCATGTCGACGGCAACATGCCTGTCATCGAGTCGGTCACGGCACGTCTGACGGTCTCAGCTACCGGCAAGTCGGTTCTTGCTTTCGACGCCTATTCCGAATAAGGCATAGTCGTAGATGACCGGGTCGTCGGGACGGAACCGCCGTAGCGTGTCGGTAAGTTCCACGACAGCACGTCGGTCATTGCTCCGCCTTGACAGCAGTCCCAGTTCACGCGACACATTGCCCACATGCACGTCAAGCGGTATGTAAAGCTGCGACGGCTTTATGACATCCCATATACCCAGGTCGACAATCCCGTCGTCGCGCACGAGCCATCTCAGCGCCATGTTGACACGCTTGAGAGCCGTGTTGTCGAGATTGCCGGGCAGACACCGCGAGTCATGTCGGCATCCGTTTGCTTCCGACAGCTCGTGAGACAACGCCTCGACCAGTCGCCACGCCGGTAGTTCGCTCTGAGCGATTCCGGCGGCACGAGCCATCTCCTGCAACGACCCGTAACGCGCATAGACCCTGCGCAGCCCTCTGAGATAATGGCGGAAATTCTCGGCAAAAAACGTGCGGTGGATATTCATGTCAGGCAAGTCCTCATACCCCTCGTCCATCACATAATGCCACGGCTCATTGTCCATCAGCGACAGCATCTTCTCACAGTTGCGGCATATCATCTTACGGTTGCCCCATGCTATCGTAGCGGCAAGCAGCGAAACAATCTCTATGTCGCGCGTGTCGCTGAACCGGCGCGGAAACTGTACCGGGTCATCGGCGATAAACGCCTTGTTGTTGATTCTTGCAGCCTCCTCATCGAGAAACCGTTTCATTTCGTCATTTTCCATCGTCATCACGTAATCTGATTATCATTTCAGGGAATCATAGACCTTCTACCGATCCCAATCCCCCTTATCACCCGCAAAAGTAACGATAATCCCCCGATTAAGCAACCCGATTATTCCCCGCCGGCAGTGACGCGATGCCCCGATGAAAATTATAAGGACGTTCTCTGACAGTAGGGACGCGATGTATCGCGTTAACCGCCGCCCCGTAAAATTTACAGGATAACATATTGGATATTAACGCGATACATCGCGTCCCTACCGGCGGACAATTGTATAATCCCATCAATTCCGAGGTGGCGGTTATTCCGGGGCAAGGCGGAAGCGGGACATCTGTGCGATGATTTCGGGGTCAAATTCTTTCTTGAGGATTAAGACGCGGTCTATGTCGGCTTCACAGCCTACGTTGCCCTCGTCGATGCTGCGGCGG
>CAYTWG010000111.1:0-2928 GCA_964442005.1 uncultured Bacteroides sp.
TCTACGACAAGATGGTGGCAGCGGATTGCATTATAATAGGCAGTCCAACTTATTCTGCCGATGTGTCATCGACTATTAAATCCCTTTTTGAGAGGGCAAGTGTGGTAAGTGACGTAAATCCCGGAATGTTCACCCACAAAATAGGAGCGGGACTTGTTGTCGGTCGGCGTGCCGGAGCCATGAGTGCCCTGGATAGCATAAATAATTTCTTCCTCAATAAGGAGATGTTTGTAGTCGGTTCCACGTATTGGAATCTTGCATATGGACGACTTCCGGGAGAGGCTCTTAGAGATGAAGAAGGTGTGGTTACGATGCGAAATCTCGGAAAGAACATAGCATGGTTGCTCAATAAATTAAATCACTAATAAAACTCAAAGATATGAAAAACTTACCGTCTATAGCCTTGGGTACTTGGTCGTGGGGCACAGGAGCTGTCGGTGGCGATCAAGTATTTGGTATTCTCGACTACTGCCATAAGACAGGCAAGGATTTCTATGCTTACATGGTTCTCGAACAGGGAGCTCTCTCCGGCAAATACGGGGTTGCCAATCCTATGCCCGAAGGCAGCGCTCGTGCAATGACTTATAACGCAATCCTTCCTGAGCTTGACAAGCTGCTTGCAAAGATGAAGGAAATCGGTGAAAAATATGGCGTGAGTGTCTCGCAGATAGGCGTGGCTTACGCAATCAACAAGGGCACAACCCCCATCATCGGTGTGACAAAACCGCACCACGTCACCGAGGCGGCTCAGGCGATTGCTGTGCGTCTTACCGAAGAGGAAATAAAAGAACTTGAATTTCTTGCTAAGGCAACCGGAGTCGATACAAAGGGCTCATGGGAAAATTCGATGGTATGATACGTTTTTTTGTAGCAATATTTAGTGTACTTTTATATATGGTATCTATGGCACAATACAAGGATATCCAGGCAGTTGATGTTCATTCCCATCTCATGACCAAACCCTATCTTGAATGTCTTGATCCTGTGGCTGATGAGCAATATGGTAAATTAGAATAAGCATACGATATGAAGAAATATATTTTCATCTTACTGACATTTATTGTCATGTCAATGACCGTGAGCGCCAAGACATTGGTAGTCTACTACAGCTATACAAACAATGTGGAGAGAATTGTCAATGAACTTAAGACGCAAATTGACTGTGATATAGTGGAGATCCAACCGGCAGAGAAAGGACTCGATTATGCGGCAAATAACTATGCCATAGGGAGTGCGCAGATAGCAGCAATACGCAATAATCCTGATGATGCATCCTCATATCCCTCAATTGACCCCGTAGAGGTAAATCTTGATGAATATGATACCGTGATAATTGGCGCGCCCTTATGGTGGAGTCAGATGGCGGCTCCTTTGCAGACATATCTGTTTCTCAATGGCTCAAAGATGACCGGCAAGAATATCGGACTAATAGTTTCGAGTGCCAGCAGCGGAATAGGCAGTGTTGTAGCTGATGCTAAAAGGCTTATCCCGGGAGGAAAGTTTCTTGAACCATCTCTCTGGATACGTTCCGCCCAGACATCAAACTGTCATGCCATGATAGAGCAGTGGCTCAAAGACATTGACTATTCAAGTCTCCTTTCAGGAATATTGGATACTGAGATCGATTCGGCTCAATTGACAAAAATGCAAATATTTAATCTTAATGGGACGCTTGCCGGGAATGAACTGACCAGGCTCCCCAAAGGCTTATATATAATTCGTCAAAGTGGCAAGACCGTAAAAATTAAATTGTAAACATTGTCGGCAATCGGGTTAACGGGCATGATTAAGCCTCCCCGATGCGCTTACAGCCAATGCGTCAATCTGCGCCGCGTTACGCGGCGGCATAAAATAAGCAAGGCGTCGCCATCCCGGCGACGCCTCGTTTACTAATAAACCAATCATTATCACATTCTTTTTTGCAATGGAAAAAGTAATTTCGCTTTGTACTATTAAAACACTCCCCGCAAAAAATGGTTCACCCTGTTGCAAAAATTTCATCAAATTTTCAAATTTTTTCTCCCCGCCATCATTTATAACATCTAAACTGTTGCGAAAACAGGGTAATATCACTATCTTTACGTTGTCGAAGAAAATGTCTTGTGAATAATTTTAACACGCTCGGGCGCGTTTGTGGCACAAGCAGGTGATTATCTTTGCAACGTAAACAGAAAATCAAACTAAAAACAAATATAAAAAATGGCAACAACCAAGAAAACAACAACCAAGAAGTCAGCCGAGCAGGACACTCAGAAGAGTAAGCTCGCAGCTCTCTCCCAGGCTTTGGGCAAGATAGAGAAGGACTTCGGTCGCGGTGCCATCATGCGCCTTGGCGACGACGTGATAGAGCAGGTAGAGGTCATCCCCACCGGTTCGATAGGACTCACCTACGCGCTCGGCGTGGGAGGTTTCCCCCGTGGACGCGTGACCGAAATCTACGGTCCCGAGTCGTCAGGTAAAACGACGCTCGCCATCCACGCTATCGCCGAGGCTCAGAAAGCGGGGGGCATTGCCGCCATCATTGACGCCGAACATGCGTTTGACCGCTTCTATGCCGAGAAGCTCGGCGTCGACGTCAGCAATCTTCTCATCTCCCAGCCCGACAACGGCGAACAGGCTCTGGAAATCACCGAACAGCTGATACGCTCGTCGGCAATCGATATCATCGTGGTCGACTCGGTAGCGGCGCTGACTCCCAAAAGCGAGATAGAGGGCGGAATGGGTGACCGCAACATGGGTCTCCAGGCACGACTGATGTCACAGGCGATGCGTAAGCTGACAGGAGCTATCGCCCGCACCAACACGGCTTGTATCTTCATCAACCAGTTGCGCGCCAACATAGGCGGTGCGATGTTTGGTCCGCAGGAAACGACCACCGGTGGAAACGCGCTGAAGTTTTACGCATCGGTGCGTATCGACATACGCCCC
>CAYTWG010000112.1:0-2922 GCA_964442005.1 uncultured Bacteroides sp.
CCATCGAGCGGCAGTCGAGTCTCATGAGATGATTTTTCTTTCCGAAAACTGAAGCGAACTGATCCATGATACCACAGTTCACGCCACAATAGTTGTGTTCGGTTGATTGACCGATGCGAGCCAGCTCAAACTTGTCGAGAGTGTTGTTGTTGAACATATCGTTGAGCGCGAATGCGAAACAGCTCTCAAGAGCGGCTGATGATGACAGACCTGCGCCTAAGGGTACATTACCGGCAAAAACAGCATCGAAACCTTTTACAACACCGCCGCGTTTCTGAATCTCGCGGCACACGCCGAAGATGTAGCGAGCCCACTGCTGTTGAGGTGCATCCTCTTCCTTGAGTCCAAATTCAGCATAATCATTGATGTCAATTGAATATACTCTTACTTTGTCAGTATCATTGGGCTTGAGTTCTGCCATTATAACTTTATCAATTGCACCGGGGAATACAAAACCGCCATTATAATCGGTATGTTCTCCGATAAGATTGATACGACCGGCTGATGCGTAAAGAGTTCCCTCACCTCCAAAACGAGATGTAAACTCCTTGTTGATTTTAGTTTTCATTGTTCTGATTTAGGATTTAATTGTATTTATATATGTAGTAAGTGAATTCGATAGCGCAAATTTAATAAATTAAGGTAACAGCAACAAATTATTTTCCGAGAAATCAGCATAAACATTTTACGATTGTTTTGTCAAAAGATAAATTATACCTAAATTGTAATGCCGTATTTCCTATGGAGTATTACATTTTGAAATGTGGAAGAGGGTTTGATATCAAGTATGCCTGATTGTCATAATCAATGACAATGGAATAAACAGAACCGCCGGCATCAGGGGATGAATCCCGGATGCCGGCGGATTTATTATGTAATGGGATGATGTCAGGCGTTTGCCGATGCAGGTTTTTCTTTGATGGCAAGAACCGCTATTGCACCGATGACGAGGAGCAGACCTGATACCATGAGCATAAATACAGTCTGAGCGACGCCGTTACTTGCTACAGGGAACAGTGACAATATAGAACCGCCTATAATTGCCGCAACAATCTGCGGAATGCATATCGTGCAGTTGAAAAGACCGAGATACGTGCCTATATGACTTCCCGACAGTGCATTTGTCAGGATGGTGAACGGTAGTGCGAGCATTGCCGCCCATGCCGCTCCGATCATAGAGTAGGAGATGAACAGTAATCCCGGTGTGTTTAGGAACCAGATGGATATAAAACCGGCTGCACCGATCAGCAGACTTGTGATGTAGGCAAGTCGGCGGTTTCGGAATTTGGGAAGAAGTAAAGCCCATAAAAGAGCGGCAATACCTTGTGCGGCAAGGAGGTTTCCGTTCCAGTCCCCGGCTTTTTGGTATTCACTTGACTCGGTGTTGAGCACGGTCGAGTAGTCTACCCGGATTTCTTCAGCAGATACGCTGGGTATCTCCGTTACTTCTTCAAGTTCATAAAGACCGGTCTTTTCATCAAATTTTGCTATATGAGCCATTGTGAGAATATCATCTGAGGAAATCATGTCAACAGCTGACACAGTGGTCGCGCTATTTTTAACACGAACATCAGTTCCGTCGATATTGAGTGTTGCGCCGGCTGTAGCAAATTCAGCTCCAAGGGGTGCTTTCGCAATTCCGTTGACGTACACTATCTGTCCGTTGCGCACGATTGTATCTCCGTCAGCCACGATAGTTTCAGGGGTGACGAATTCCCCGTCGATATTGACACCGGCAATGTACAGATGACCTTTATTGATAATAATCTCACCATTATGAAATATATAATTGTCCCCGTAATGTTTACCGTCAATTGTAATCCCGGTGACTTTCTGGGTGGCAGGACAGTGAAAGGCATGACCGGCTATGCCATCGGTTGAATAGGTCCACATGTAAAGGAATGCCGCCCAACAGAAAAACTGCACGATGCCGACTGTCCAGAACACTTTAGGCGCATGAACGAGCAGGCGGAATATGTTTTCTTTTTTACCCTCGGTCTTTTCGGCAGTTCCATTATACTCTGCATATTCCTTAGGTGGCATCTCCTTGACCTTTACAAGCGTATAAATCACGCAAAGGACAATGGCGGCAGCGCCTATGTAAAATGAATATGTAACCGTGGGGGGGACTTCGCCCTGAGGGGCTGTTTTGGCAAGGAAGGTTCCGAGCGCGAAAGGCGCGACATAACCTACTACCGAACCGGCATTACACAGAAAGCTCTGGATAGAGTAGGCGAGACCTTTCTGCTTCTCGTTGACCATGTCGCCAACAAGCATCTTGAACGGTTGCATAGCCATGTTAAGTGAGGTGTCAAGGAACATGAGCATTACAAGTCCGAACATGATCGCTGCACTGAGACTGAGACCGAGGCTTCCGGCATTGGGGAGGAAGCACATCACGATAACAGCAATGAGGGCACCGAAAATCAGATAAGGAAGGCGGCGTCCGAATCGGTTCCAGGTGCGGTCGCTCGCCGAGCCGATAATGGGTTGAACGATAAGTCCCATCAACGGGGGCAAAATCCAGAAATAGCTTAGGTCATGTGGGTCGGCGCCTATAGTGGAGAAGATGCGGCTCACCTGAGCGCTCTGTAAGGCATAGGCAATCTGAACTCCGAAGAATCCGAAACTCAAGTTCCAGAGTTTCCAAAATCCCAGGTCGGGTTTAGTTTTCATGAGTTGTGTCAGTTACAAAAATGTTAGTAAGTATGAATCTCTAATAGTTTATTATATTCTTGTCAATCGTTTGCGAGAGAGTAGAGCCATTTTATTTCATCAGCCCATGCCGTCTCGTCAGGAGTCTCGAGGATAAGAGGGATATTATCCATGCGGGGGTCTTTCATAAGCATCTTGAAAAATTCCTCTCCGAGAGTGCCTTTACCAATAAGTTCGTGACGGTCTACATGCGAGCCAAGTCCTTTT
>CAYTWG010000113.1:0-2740 GCA_964442005.1 uncultured Bacteroides sp.
CGACCCCGAGATTACAAATCACGTGCTCTGGCCAACTGAGCTAAAGAGGCAATTCAATGTTCTATCGCATCATTCGAGCGATTGTTTCGTTCTCAAATGCGGTTGCAAAGTTACGACTATTTTTGAAACCTGCAAAATTTTCGCACTTTATTTTCTGTCTTTTTCGTTTTTTCACGCAATTTTTCACTCTCATTAACCATATACATTAATATATATAGGAGCACGATAATGCAAAAGTTGCCCGAATCAACTTTTATCATTAAATTTGCGGAGAAACTACAATTTCATACACGACAATGAAACACGAGATAAAAGAGCGCATTGCAGCCTTGCGTGCCGAGATGAAATCCAACGCCATAAGCGCTGTCATCATACCTCAGACCGATCCTCACCAAAGTGAATACATCGCTTCACACTGGCAGGTACGCCGCTGGCTGTCAGGGTTTACCGGTTCAGCCGGCTCGCTGGTCGTCACAGCCTCCGAAGCACTTCTGTGGACCGACTCCCGCTACTTCCTGCAGGCAGCCGAGCAGCTCGACGGCACCGGCATAAAGCTAATGAAAGACGGCATCGCCGGCACGCCATCTATCGCCGGATACCTCTGTCGCGAACTTGTAAAAGGCTCTACCGTAGGCATCGACGGCATGCTGTTCTCGGCTGCGGAGACCGAAAGACTGAGGACTGCACTCGCACAGCATGACATTAATCTCAACAATGCATTTGACGTCATCGACAGACTTTGGACCGACCGTCCGGCACTGCCCCTCGACGCCGTGTTCATCCACGACATAAAATATGCCGGAAAAACAGCCACCGACAAGCTGACCGCCATACGCGAGGCGATACACCAAGCCGGCGCCGACGCTCTGCTCGTATCTGCCCTCGACGAGATTGCCTGGACACTCAACATACGCAGCCGGGACGTGAAATGCAATCCGGTCGCCACGGCATTTCTTTACATATCGTCCACCCGCACAGTACTGTTCATCGACCCCCGTAAACTCTCCGACAAGATCAGCGCCTACCTCGCCGCAAATCACGTCGAGACAGCCCCTTACGAGTCAATCGCAACATTTCTCGAATCCTCAACCGACTGCCACATAATCGTCGACCCCAACCGCACGACTGGTCGACTCTGCACTCTTCTTGGCGAACGCGCCATCACCTCGTCATCACTAATAGCCCTTCCCAAGGCTTGCCGGAACGAAATACAGATCGAGGGAACCCGACGCGCAATGGAACGCGACGGCGCGGCTCTCGTAAAGGCTATGATGGAAATCGAACAGACCTTAGCCGACAACAAACCTCTGACCGAGATAGGCGTAGCCGAGATTCTGCGAAAACACCGCAGCGCCATGGACCTGTTTATTGACGAAAGTTTCGACACCATAGCCGGATACGGTCCTCACGGCGCCATCGTCCACTACTCCGCAACAGAAAAATCTGACACAACCATAGGCACCGAAAGCCTCCTCCTTATCGACTCCGGAGCTCAATACCTTGACGGGACGACCGACATTACCCGCACAATATCGCTCGGCACCCCCACCCCGCTACAGAAAAGCGACTTCACGCTCGTACTCAAAGGACACATCGCACTCGCCCGCGCAATCTATCCCGAGGGGACACGCGGCTCTCAGCTCGACGTCCTCGCCCACCAGTATCTGTGGCAACACGGCTTAAACTATCTGCACGGCACCGGACACGGCGTCGGACACTTTCTCAACGTCCACGAAGGACCGCAGGGGATCCGCCTCAACGACATCCCGGTAGCGCTAATGCCCGGAATGGTCACCAGCGACGAACCGGGATTATACCGCACCGGCGTTCACGGAATACGATGCGAAAACCTCCTCCTCACAGTCGAAGCTTTCAGCTCACCCGAAGCTGGCAGATTCTTCCGGTTTGAGACCCTCACCCTTTTCCCGTTTGACCGCTCGCTATGCGACTTGTCAATCATGACCGACGAGGAAGTGGCTTGGCTGGACAGCTACCATGCCGAGGTCTACGCCCGACTATCACCGCTGCTGAACGACAGCGAGCGCGAATGGCTCGTGGCAAAGACTGCACCGCTTGCCTGACCCCGGACAAAAAAACATCAAAAAAAAACGAATAACTAAACAACATAACATGGCTTTAATAATCCCCGTAAGAGGTTTCACCCCCCAAGTCGGACGCGACTGTTTCCTTGCCGAAAACGCCACTCTTGTCGGCGACGTCACTATAGGCGACGAGTGCAGCATCTGGTTTAACACCGTGCTCCGCGGCGATGTCAACACAATCACCATCGGCAACCGCGTAAACATCCAGGACGGTAGCGTCCTTCACACACTTTACCAGAAATCCACCATCGAAATCGGCAATGACGTCTCGATAGGTCATAACGTCACTATCCACGGAGCAAAAATCCACGATTTTGCGCTTATCGGCATGGGCGCCGTGGTGATGGACGACGCCGTTGTCGGTGAAGGCGCTCTTGTCGCAGCCGGTTCCGTCGTCCTGTCGCGTACCGTCATCGGTCCTAACGAACTGTGGGGAGGCGCTCCCGCCAAGTTCATCAAGATGGTAGAACCCGAAAAAGCACGCGAAATGAATCAGAAGATCGCCCGCAACTACCTGATGTATTCCAAGTGGTATGACGCGCCCGACCAAGTGACCACCGAATAAAACACCACCGTCAGAAGATCTCCTTTTACACCCAAAACGCACGCTCCCTCAAAATTTTAACCACAAAAGTTTT
>CAYTWG010000114.1:0-2693 GCA_964442005.1 uncultured Bacteroides sp.
TTTACCCGCGATATTATTGAACATTGAGGCGTGATCGGCATCCGGCGTTATAGCTACACCATTGATTTTTTCAATGATAAAACCGGGACGAAGCTTGGTCCAAGCCTTGTCAAACGGTCCATTCTTTATGATCTCGGCAACCTTAAGACCGTTGCCGTTGTAATGCATATCATAAAGCAATCCGAGAGTAGCTGTGCGGTCACTTGCACCGGAGGTCGATGAACGATAGCGTCCGCCGGTATGTGAGACATTGAGTTCGCCAAGCCATTCGCTGAGCAGTTCGGCAAAGTCATAGTTGTTGTTGATGTGAGGTAGGAACTTACGATATGCCGCACTCATCTTATCCCAATCGACACCATGCATTTTCTTGTCATAGAACATCTCTTTCTCCTGACGATACACGTAGTCAAACATAAATTCACGTTCAGCGGCATGATCGACATCCATCGAGCCCGATGTCGTGATAGCTGTAAGCTTATCACTCTTCAGATCCATCTTCTTCATAGAGCTGCCGAGCAGATACATTGCCTTGCCATCTTTATCAAGCTGAAGAGAAGTCGGACCGAGATCAGTTTTATTGGCAATCTTCGGCTCTTTTTTCCGCAGATTCATTTTCCATAAATCATATCCTTTTTCAAACTTGGAAAGATAGTACAGTGTCTCGCCGTCAGGAGAGATCACCGCGTCAGACAATGCCGACGAATAAGGCGTCAGACGGACCATACGGTTTTCAATACCGTCTAATTCCACTTTTACTATACTGTCAGCCGAATTTGAATCTCCAACCTTAGGTTTATTTTCGCCTCCATCATCGGCTGCCTTTTTCTTTTTGGCGTTACGGTCTATCTCTTTTTTCAACGCATAGTCCTCTTCGCTCAATTTATATTTGTCATAGGCGTCTTGGTTAAGGAACACAATCATTACGTCATCCTGCGACCCCCATGATGCATGAGCGCGCATACCATAGCGCTCTGATAAGAACAGGATGGCATTACCGTCAAGTACAAAACGCGGCGACGCGTCGACGTATCCGCTTTGCGTTAGATTAGTCATCGTACCGTCCTCCACGTTGATTATGGCGATATCACTGTACGGATCATGGCGGTTGTCCACTACTTCAAGCGTGATCCAGCGACTGTCGGGTGACCATTGATAATCAAATCCGCCATTACGGCGCGCATAGGTCGAGCCGTCGGTCAGCTGCCTGATCTTACCGCTCTTCACGTCCATGACCATCAGCTTGTTACGGTCCTGTATAAACGCGAGGGACTTGCCGTCGGGTGATAAACGCGGATAAGTGCGTTCAATACCGTCCTTAGCCGGGAACACAGCGGTCTCGTCAATAACCGTCGCATTGGGGAAGTTCAGATCATCTTCCCGCGCGATAGTCGCTTTGTAGATATTAAAATGTCCGTCACGTTCTGATGTGTAATAAAGTGTCCGGTCATCTCCCCATGTCACCTGACGCTCTGCCTCCGGGGTATCGGTTATCTGCTTGGTCGTAGCATATTCAACCGAAGTGACAAACACATTTCCTCGCGAGATAAAAGCCACTTGTTTTCCGTCAGGAGAAACCTCTCCTGCTGAAGGCGATATGCGCACACGGTCTATCTCGTCGCCTGCATCGGTAGTAACTGTGATGGAAACCTTCTTGGGCTTCTGTCCCGGCACAAGTGTATAAATCTCTCCGTCGTAAGAAAACGCGAGTACACCGTCGTTGCTGCCTGAGAGGAAGCGTACAGGATGAACAGGCAATGACGTCAGCGCTTTTACCGACGACAGATCCCCGACAGGAGCCTGATATACATTGAAGTTCTTACCGTCACGCTCGCTAAGAAAATAGAGTGTCGAGCCATCGGGCGACAAAACGGGATCTCGATCCTCTCCTCCTCTATTGGTCAGATTATAATGTCGCCCGCTCTTAATGTCGTATTTCCAGATGTCGCGTGTGACCGATGACGTGTGATGTTTGCGCCACTCATTCTCATATCCTTTTACATCCTGATAATAAATAGCAGTTCCATCGGGAGAAAAGACCGGATGCTGCACGGGAGTCGCAAGTTCCTGGGTATATACTCCTCCACTGACAGGAACTTTATATAATTCTGTCATTCTGCCCGATGGAAACATCGAACTTTCCGCCGGATCCTGGATAGACGCCGAGTAATAGATAAACATCCCGTCAGGACTGAACACCTCGGGAGTCTCTGAAGCCGAGTGTGTGGTCAAACGTCGTGCCGCACCACCTGATGATGGGACTACAAATATATCAAAGTTACCATGTCTGTCACTGGCAAACGCTATTGTCTTTCCATCAGGAGACCACACGGGGGAAGTCTCGTAGGAAGGCAACGAAGTTATGCGCGAGGCTTCACCTCCTGTAGCCGGCACGGTGTATATATCTCCCTTATAAGTAAAAGCGATTGTCTTTCCATCGGGAGAAATTTTCACATCCCTAAGCCATAAAGGAGTTTCGGCAGCATTTATTGCAACAGCGCCCGACAGGCAGCATAGAACGATAAACTTCTTCATTTTTATAGAGTATCTCAAAATTAATATTTTACAAATTTATATGTCTTACCCTACAAAATTACAATTTATCAAATCCTTATGCAAAAAATCATATTAAAATATAAACAAAAAAAGCCGCCCGACATCGTTTGTATGTCGGGCGGCTTCGTGATAGGGGGCGG
>CAYTWG010000115.1:0-2527 GCA_964442005.1 uncultured Bacteroides sp.
AGCGGCCGTTCTGAGTGATCTCGCGGATGTTGATCTCAGGGTTGAAGTTGGTGGCGAAAGCCTTGCCATGGTCACCGGCGTTACAGTCAACGATGTCGAGATACTCCATCTCCGAGAAATAATGCTTGGCGGCATAGGCGGTGAACACGCCCGACACGCCCGGGTCGAAACCACAGCCAAGAATTGCCGTCAGACCTGCCTTTTCAAAACGTTCACGATAAGCCCACTGCCAGGAGTATTCAAAGTGGGCGACGTCCTTCGGTTCATAGTTTGCCGTATCGAGATAGTTGACACCACACTCGAGACACGCGTCCATTATTGTCAGGTCCTGGTAAGGAAGAGCGACATTGATGACGAGGTCGGGACGATGACGGTTGAAAAGTTCCACAAGCTGAGGAACGCTGTCGGCGTCCACACAGTCGGTAGTAACATTGGGTTTGCCGATGGCGCGGGCTACGGCGTCACATTTGCTCTTGGTACGCGAGGCAATCACGATTTCAGTGAACACCTCGGGATTCTGAGCACACTTGTGAGCTACGACGGTACCCACACCGCCAGCTCCAATGATAATTACTTTAGCCATTATCAGAAAGTTTTTTATTAAGTTCTTTTTTCAGTTATTTCAAGAAAAATAGTTTCTAAAACGCAAATGTAGTGAAAAAAGAGATTAATTTAAATTAATTTCCCCGAAAACTTCAATTACCGCTATAAAACAGTGTCTGAGATGATGATATAATCAACGTGCGCGCCAGTCTGCATTTCAGTCTGACGCGCACGTTGATTGTAGTCTTGCTCGACCGGATCATGTGTCGCTTCCAACACATCGCTCAATAGCGGGACGCTACCTGTTATCACCGCTATGCCGGAATTTCTTACTCCTCACCGGTTCTCGTATCGTTTTTTGTGTGTTTTCATCTATTAAACACTTGAAGTGGCACTATTGTTTCCGGAGCGCAAGGTTTTCCCGCAGATTTTTACTAATTTCGTGACAGATTAACAATATCCGCCCCAAGATGTACACGTCACTCGACTGCATAGCACTGCGCACAATCAGATACAACGACAAGCACTCGATCCTGAGCGCCTACACGCTGCAACGCGGGCGCGTGTCGTTTCTCATACCTGCGGGCGCCGGACGTGAGGCAGCCCGGCGCCGAGCCATCATGATGCCGATGGGACGGTTCAGCTGTGTGGGTGACATAAGGGAAAACCGCAGTCTGCAGACAATGTGCGACGTGACTGTCAGGGGCATCACGGCAAACGGCGACCCAATGAAAGGACTGATACTGTTTTTCATAGCCGACTTTCTTAACGTGACACTACGTGAATATCAGCCCGACGAGACCCTGTTCCGCTTCATCGACTACATGACCGAGCGATTCGGCTCGATGTCGCGCGGCACGGCAAATTTTCACATCTGTTTTCTCATAAGGCTTCAGCGATACTTCGGCATCGAGCCCGACACGGACACGTATCATGACGGCTACGTCTTTGACATGGTTGACGGAGTGTTCCGCCCGACGGCTCCGCTTCACGGCAAGTTTCTCGATGCTTCCGAGGCTGCTGCCGCCTACCGTCTGATGCGCATGACAGCCGACAATCTGCATCGGTATCGCATGTCGCAAGCCGACCGTAACCTGATACTCGACCGCCTGCTGTCGTTCTATTCCATTCACTTCGGCAACCTCCAGTCGCTCGGTTCACTTGAAGTACTCCGCAACATGTTTCAATAGGATACCGCGCAGTCACAGTAGTTCAAGCATCCCGGCAGGTGTCATGCCCGTCAAAGGATGAATCCACCCGGGTGCAATCTCTTTCATCGGCTCGAGCACGAAACGCCGCAAATGCATGCGCGGATGAGGGAGCTGCAACGCCGGCATGTCCATTACAAGGTCATCAACGGCAATCAGATCGATGTCTATAATACGGTCGACATAACCGCCCCGGTCGTCACGATGTCCTGCCGTGGAGATACCGTGCTCGACATCGAGAAGGATCTCAAGAATCTCCTCGGGTGACAGGTCGGTAGGGAACGACGCGCCTACATTGACAAACTCATGTGGCGAATCGAATCCCCACGGAGGCGAGACAACGGGCGCCGATAAGGTCAGTCTGACCGACAGCCGCTCCGACAGAATGTCTATCGCCCTTTTAATGACGGCATGACGGTCGCCAAGATTGCTACCGAGATTGATATAGGCTGTACGTGACATTGTTTTTAATAAAAATTTAAGCCGAAGAGGTTGTGCCACTCATTATGACACAACCTCTTCTGCTATATTGATCAACTCCTGACGGGTTTCTTATCAGAGTGTGCGGCTGACCGATATTTCCTCAAAGCCCTCGATGATGTCGCCGACCTTGATATCGTTGTAGCCCTGGATGCTGAGACCGCAATCATAACCGCTGACAACCTCCTTGGCATCATCCTTGAAACGCTTGAGCGAACCGAGTTCTCCGGTGTAGCGCACGATACCGTCACGGATCAGGCGCACCTTGCAGCCGCGCTTGATCTTGCCGTCACGCA
>CAYTWG010000116.1:0-2450 GCA_964442005.1 uncultured Bacteroides sp.
ATCGACTGAAATGTATAGAACGAGATTCCGACCGGGAGGATGATATCGAGCGGTTGAAAATTACCCTCTACCATCATATTCCAGTTCCAAAGGAAGAAGTTGGCATATTTGAAATATCCCAGCACACTGAGCGACACCGCTATCGAGCCCCACATCATCATCAGGCGTCGACGACGTGAAACGATCTTACCCATATACCGCGATACGGTCCAGTCGATCAGAGATGTAGCGGCAAGCAGCCCTACAAACCATCCGCTCGATTTATAATAGAAGTAAAAGCTGAAGGCAACAACAAATGTCACCATCTGCCAGAAACGCCGTTTCAACAGTCCGTAAACCGGAATAAACAGCAGAAACAGCACCCAGAACGTTCCGGACGAAAAGAGCATCGGACTACCCGCGTCGTAGCTCAGCATCCTCGCTATATTATGCCACACATTTTCAAGACCTTCCATTGCGGCAACTTACTTTTTAGGCTGAAGGACCACCACGCGTTTCGCACGTCCCGACAGCTCGTCGGGCACGTCCATCCTTATGGGATGAGCCGAGTGCATCGGCATCCACCGGACCACACTGTCCATCCACTCTCGTGCCGAAGCCGCCGTAGGATGCGCACCGTCTTTCTTTCGCTGAAACGTCATGCCGTCGGAGAGGAAAAATTCACCCTCCTCGGTATTGCTCTCGATAAGTTCGTTTATACCGGTGTCTGCCTTCCAGTTGGGAGGACCGATCCACAGGAACGGGCGATCACCTATCTGCGAGAGAATGTTTTTGACATACCGGTCGCGTTTGCTCTTTATGTCGCGTATAAACAACTCATTGGCACCGAGGCACACCATCACGTAGTCAGGATCGAAACGGCGTATGAATGTCGACAGGGTGTCGCAGGAGCCCCATATCTCGGAGGTGGAGCTGTACCATATCACGGTGTAGAGCTCATGGTTGTTCTTAGCGCAGTAGGCGGCAAGACGGGGCGACAGTCCCTCAAGCATCGAATCGCCGATAAACAGTATCGTCTTGGGCATCGTATCGGTCTCCACCGGGAACTTCGGCACGGGAGGCTCGGTAAGCGTGTCGACGGCTATCTCCGGCTCTTCGTCGGCAACGACTGTTGCGCGTGTCAGCTCTTTCATAAACCCGGCTGTCTTGAAATCATGCCCCAGCACCTTGACCGAGTCAAAACATGACCCGATGACAATCACCGTCAGAGCGACAGCAAGAAGCGTCCATAGTCCGAGATATCCTTTTTTCATGCCGCAAATTTACAACTTTTTCTCTGACAATACCGCTCATGCAATGTCTCGACTGGAATTTTTTATGTAATTTTGCACTCCTGAATCGGGTAAATAAGACGGCAATCTATTGTCTTTGCCTTGCCTGATTACATGTAACTATTTCACTCCTTACTGTTTATGTGGATTGCTCTCGCTTTTATTTCAGCAGCGCTGCTCGGTCTTTATGACGCTTGCAAAAAGGCGGCTCTGAGAGGTAATGCCGTCATTCCTATACTGTTTCTCAACACGTTATTCTGTGCCGCGTTTTTCATCCCGGTCATCATTCTGTCGGCAACCGGGAAAATCGGTCCCGACTCGGTTTTCCATATACCCGCTCCCGTCTGGAGCGATCACCGTTTCATCCTGCTGAAGTCGGTCATCGTCCTGTCGTCATGGATATTCGGATATTTTGCAATGAAACATCTGCCGCTGACTATCGTAGGTCCTATCAATGCCACCCGTCCCGTAATGACAATCGTTGGGGCACTGCTCATATTCGGAGAGACACTCAATGCCTGGCAATGGGCTGGCGTCACCCTTGGCATCGTCTCCTTCTTTCTGTTGAGCCGCAGCGGTAAGAAGGAGGGCATCAATTTCTCTCATAACCGATGGATATATTTCATCGTCGCCGCGGCACTCCTCGGAGCGGCGAGCGGTCTGTATGACAAATATCTCATGAGTCCTGTCGAGACAGGGGGTGCCGGTCTTAACAAAATTGCTGTTCAGGGGTGGTACAATGTCTATCAATGCCTGATGATGGGTATAGTGTTGATTGTCGTGTGGCTCCCGAGGCGCTCTGACAGTTCACCGTTTCACTGGACTCCGTCAATTCTGTTTATCAGTATCTTCCTCACACTTGCCGATTTCGCCTACTTTTATGCGCTCACCTTTCCCGACGCGATGATTTCAGTCGTGTCGATGGTGCGCCGCGGCAGTGTCATCGTTTCATTCCTCTGCGGAGCTGTCGTCTTTCATGAAAAGAATCTCCGAGCCAAGTCGGTCGATCTGCTTCTTGTACTCATCGGGCTCATCCTGTTATGGATAGGCACACACTAATACAGACCGTCTATCGCCAAAAATATTGACAAAATCCGCTCCTGGGATATGAAAATAAAGTTATTGTAGGGGGTATGTCGAGTTTTTGTTGTAACTTTGCACCCTGAAAATTGAAAATTC
>CAYTWG010000117.1:0-2036 GCA_964442005.1 uncultured Bacteroides sp.
CCGACCTTTGGGTTATGAGCCCAATGAGCTACCACTGCTCTACCCCGCAGTATTTTCATGTGCAAAGGTAGAAACTTTTGTATGATCAGCAAAATATTCGGAGTTAAAAAATGTTTAATCAATATGCCGGGAGATGTATATAGCTGATTGATAGAATGGTAAATAAACCAAGGCGTTTAAACGCTGTGTATATATCTTGATTGGGGTGAATATTTATTCGTATCCTATTCAGATAGTTCAAGTGAAAATAAAAAAAAATTGATTTGCCTCTCGACAAACCAATCACAATTAACCTTAAATCTAATACCATGAAAAACACGTTACAAAGGTATGAGATAATTTTTGAATGTCAAAATTATTGCAGTCAAAAAGTCAATTGATTAACATAATTTCACCCTTGTGTGTTGGCAAATACACTGATTCGGTAGCAAATAGATGTGTTTTAACGTTTGTTGGCTAAATGTCGATTTGGTTTATCGAATAACCGGTCACATTGTCAATTACGAGTAATGGATTATAGTTCTGTCTTTTGCCGGAAACGGGATTGAGCAATGTGACAGAAGCCCATAGTGAATATTTTGTGTATTTTATCCATAACAGTATGCGCTGAGTGGTGTGAGGCGGTATAATTACATCGACACTTGTTGCAGGGTCAACCGATTGCAGTCCGATATTCTGAGCTTCCGGGTTGAACAGTATTTCGCATCCCGGAAGTGCCAGCGTGTCATCGGCTGTCGGGAGTGGAATCTCAACTAATGTGGGTCGAGCGAGCAGCCTGTAAGCGGGTGGAAATTCATATTCAAAGTTAAACTGTGCTTTAGAATAAGATTCTTTGTAGATATGGGATATTGTAAAAGTTGAAGGGGTGTCGCTGTTGTTGCTGACAGTGACGGCTTGACCTAACACGCTGTATTTCTCCGTCTCCGGATATTCGAGAGTATAATCAATTGACTCAATATCGTACCTCGCTCCGGGGGAGACTGTGACTTCAATAGAATATGTAACCTCTGACGTGGACATCATGAGAGAGCCTGAAATGTCGCGGTCATAGTTGTTCTCGTCTACAGTGACAGTGATTCCTTCGGGAGTGCGCAGAAGTGAGAGTGAAAACAGGTCATTGAAGTAACTTGCCTTGCCATAGTTTTTTAATGGGTATGTTGAAGTTGAAAAGATCTCGGGATTTCCCTCGGAGTCGTAGATGATGGTATTTAAATCGTAGCCGTCCCATATCCGGAATTCTACATAGTCAAAGTCGTTGTTCTCGGTTCTGATAAAGTAGCTTCCTCCGTTGCCGTCGAGTTTTATATCTGTTTCTGCAGGGCGGAAGTCCTCGACAAACACATCGTTGTTACATGCCGTGAAAGTGCAGGCAATCATGACAATGATAATATAAATGGAGACCGGTTTCATCAGAATACAATAATGGTTTTGACAATTTATGGTCAAAGATAGAGAAAAGCGGCGCATTATCAAAAATAAGAGTCCGCTGTTAACGATTTTTTATCCTTTTACAGGAAATCGTCAGCAGCGGACTCAGATGAGATGGTTTATGCTATGTTTTGTTATGCTGTCATTTTATCAGATCCTTACCGGTCATTTCAGCAGGCTGGGGGACATCCATGATGTGGAGGATGGAGGGCGCCACGTCAGCGAGGATACCGTTCTCTACTTTTGCGTCTTTGCGTGCAGTTACATAGACAAATGGTACAGGGTTGAGCGAGTGAGCGGTGTTGGGGGTTCCGTCGGGGTTGATGGCATTGTCGGCATTACCGTGGTCGGCTATGATGATGACTTCGTAGTCGGCTGCTTTTGCAGCTTCAACAGTGTCTTTCACACAGTTATCGACAGCTTCTACGGCTTTCTGGATTGCCGGATATATACCTGTATGACCTACCATGTCGCCATTGGCGAAGTTAACGACAATGAAGTCATATTTTTCTGACTTGATAGCTTCGACAAGTTTGTCCTTAACTTCATAGGCGCTCATTTCGGGCTTGAGGTCATAAGTGGCAACTTTGGGCGACGGAACAAGAATA
>CAYTWG010000118.1:0-1803 GCA_964442005.1 uncultured Bacteroides sp.
TGTAAATCTGCTGGTTTATACCTTCGGTGGTTCGAATCCATCTTCGCCCACATTAGCAACGCAGCCTGTCAATCAGTGAGATTGACAGGCTGCGTTGCTTTTTTTTGTATGTGTAAGTATTTGCCCCGGGGTTACTTGTAGTTGTCGGCGAAGTCGTAGATGGCATGGAAGATGTCGCGGTCAACGTCGGTCAGCTCCTTGCCGCGGCGAGCCATGACACGGGCTGCGATGTCGAAAAACTTGACAAGAGAAACGTCGGTGAACCCTGAAGCGCCGCCCTCGCTGAAGGAGGCAACGAAATTGCGCGGGAAACCTGAGCCGTGGATGTTTACGCCGACCCCGACGACGGTTGCCGTGTTGAACATGGTGTTGATTCCAGCCTTGGAGTGGTCGCCCATGATGAGCCCGCAGAACTGAAGCCCTGTCTTGAGGAAACGGTGAGCGGCGTAGTTCCACAGCTTAATCTCGGTATAGTCGTTCTTGAGATTGGAAGCGACGCATCCGGCGCCGAGGTTGCACCACTCTCCGATGACGGCGTTGCCGAGAAATCCGTCGTGGGCTTTGTTGCTGTATCCGATCATGACAACGTTGTTGAGCTCGCCGCCTACCTTGCACCACGGACCGATGGTGGTGGCTCCGTAGATGCGTGTGCCCATGTTGACGGAGGCGTGGTCGCAGACGGCTACGGGACCGCGCAGGCAGCTGCCCTCCATGATCTCGGCGTCGCGTCCGACATAAACGGGACCCGCCGAGGTGTTGAGCATGGCGCCCTGGACGCGAGCCCCCTCTTCGATAAAGACGAGCGCCGGGTCGCCGATGACGGTGTTGGACGGAGGTATGGGGCAAGACTGTCGTCCTGCCGTGATTGCGTTGAAATCGTCGACTATAGCCTCACCGTTGAGCAGAAAGATGTCGTAGGCATATCTGATGCGCTGCGGCTCGTCGGTAAGTGGTGTGCCGTCAGTGAGATGCCGGACGTAGGAGGGGGTGGGGAGGATGTCGCTGTCGATGATGAACGCGGGCTCAGAATCGGTCGCGGGGTATTTGGGCGCCAGATAGTCGGCTGTCTCCCATGAGTATTGACCGGGGAGCATGCGCTCCCATTTCTCCCGCAGGGTGGTGATGCCGACGCGCAGTTCGGAAATGGGACGCGTGAACGATAACGGGAGCAGATTGAGTCGCGCTTCGCGGTTGTCACGCAAGATGATGTGTCGGGTGGATGTTTCCATTATAGAAATAGCTTACTTGATTCAGATGCAAATTTAGCAATTTTGCGGAAAAGTCGTCATAAACTTATGAAGTTTACAAAACAGACAATGGCGGGGTCGCACCGTCGCGCGGAAGCGGAAGAAAAACGATGTAAAAAAACAATTGCGGAAATATTTGGTTATTAGAAAATTAAATCGTAATTTTGCACTGTTTTTATGGCATCAGTGCGTCGAGCTGACCTAACTATCTGATGGATAGGGGGTTGGTCGGTGCATTGGGTGTATGTGAAAATTGAAATTAAACCAAGGATAAAATAAATTAAGTAACAAAACAGAACTAAGATGCCTACAATTCAGCAATTAGTAAGAAAAGGACGTGTGGCACTTGAGGAGAAAAGTAAGTCGCCGGCACTCGATTCATGCCCCCAGCGTCGTGGCGTGTGTGTGCGCGTTTACACCACCACCCCCAAAAAGCCTAACTCGGCTATGCGTAAAGTAGCCCGTGTAAGATTGACTAACGGAAAAGAGGTGAACTCTTATATCCCCGGTGAAGGTCACAACCTTCAGGAGCACTCGATCGTGCTCGTTCGCGGCG
>CAYTWG010000119.1:0-1666 GCA_964442005.1 uncultured Bacteroides sp.
ATAAATCCATCCCGATAAATACGATGGTTACGTCAGACAAAATGATTGTGACACTCAAGACAGGTAACAGCATACGTGGACTATACACTGTGGTGTTTGATAGGGACGGCTCTGACAAGAAAGAGTATATACACTATCAAGATGATAAGGTGGTCTTTCCTCCCATACTTCATGCCGCCGACGGCTATGCCTACGCGGTGGTTGACAAAGACACTTTGCTCGACAGCTCCGAGCTCTATCTTAACAATCCCGAGTCCATTGCCGCGCTTGCTGATTTTGACGACGAAGACTGGGTGTTCTTAAAATACAAATTCAAGAAAACATTATGAAAACATCGTTACTTTCATTAGTGCTGTTTCTATCCTTATCGCTCTTCCTCGTTTCATGCAGGAAACAGGGCCGGGAAAGTGATGGGGCCATCCCCGTTGTCAGTCTCGAGCCCGGCGATGGCTCACTGTCACATGAGAATGTGATGGAGATTATCGACTGGGTTGAAATCAAGGCCGACAGCTCGATATTCATCGGGAACCCCGACAAAATAGAAGTCTTCGGATCAGATTATTACATACTGGACACTAAGAAGCAGAAATGTGTCTTAAGATATTCTTCCGATGGAACGCTTGTCAACGGGATAGGCCGGTTCGGTGACGGCCCGGAGGAATATCCTTCGATTTTGGATTTCACAGTAGACCGATACGCCCAACGGATATACATTCTCTCTTACGACTCAACTATTTACACATATTCTATTGACGGAGCTTTCGTAAGTAAGGTTAAACTGACCGACGATGTAATCAGCCGCCTGTCATGTAATCCCAAAGGATTGATGACCACTTCAAGTTATTCCTCTCGGAAAAGCGACACTGACGGTTTTCTGCTCTCGGAATATAACCGGGATTTCAGCCTGACAGGGCAGTGGATACCTTACACTCAAACCCTGCGTCCCTCGTTTGCCGCATTGGCCGCTGATCGCCTTGTCACACTCGGGAACACCACCTACTATTTCGATGATATCAACCTCGCCCTTTTCGGCTACGACAGCGAGTCTGATCAAGTGGATACATTACTGTCATTTGACTTGAAGAACAGGATGCCCGAGGAGTTTTTCGCTGACAATATGCGGTTCATGACCGAGCAATTGAACTATAATTGGGTCAAAGACTTCGTCCTGACCGCCGACAAGTTAATAATCGGATATATCTATGACGGTAAATTTTCAATTAGCGTTATCGACAGAGACGGAAACGTTTTGACGGCCGGGCAATACCGCGGACCGTTTCCTCAGAGTTTCCCGATAGATGATAATACACTTGTTTCGCCGATAGATGTGGATTTTTACCTCAGTTACTGGAAAGATCAGCCCGGCATGAAGCAACCCTCGTTCCCGGTCAACGAAGACACCAATCTCCTTCTGCTCAGATGGAAAATCTCTTCTAAATTCAATTAACGCCATCTGTTTAATTCATTTTGTATCAACTAAATTCTTTGTATATGAAACCATTTTCAAAAATTCTTTTCCTTGCAATGCCTTGGCTCTGCGTTTCCTGCGGGAGCGGGCATCCTCAGGGTAACCGGGAGGATGAGTGCGCTTACACTGTCAGCCACAATGCCGCCGAGGAGGGGAGAGTAGGGGTGACGGCTGCCAAAATCATACCTCTCGTTACCG